>DASRJB010000545.1:0-2831 GCA_035649715.1 Pirellulaceae bacterium | reverse complement strand
GGTGATGCGGCAATGCGACGATTGGAGTCTAGAACCGTTCCATGTCCCCATTCTAAGTGCGTGCATGTCGAATCCGCGATCGGTCGGCAGCGTCGATCAATTCAAGCTGAACCGCGGCGGATAGGGTCGCTCGTCGGACGATTCGACGGGCGGCACGCGCTGGGCCAGGCGGCTCAGGTGGTCGCTCAGCAGCTTGGCCCGGCGATCGACGTTCCATTCGGCCAGCAGCCGCTGCTTCACCGCGGTGGGAAAGCCGAGCGTGAACGCGAAGATGTCGGTGAGCATGCCGAGGGAGGCCTGGCTCGCCAGAAGCTCGTCGAGCTGCTCGTGCAGGGCGTCCGAATCGGGCAACAGCCGGCGGGCCAGCGCGAGCAGGTCACGCTGCACTTGGGCTCGTTGCGGGGCGCTGGAGGCAGGATAGAAATCGTCCAGCAGATCGACCTCGGCCTGGCGGAACGCCGCCGCCGGCGGCAGCTCCCGCCGGATTGCCGCCCGCTTGAGGCCTCGCAGGAGGATGTTATGCCGCCCGGTCGGCAAGCGCTCGTGGGCAATGACCTTGCCCAGACAGGCCACCGGCGACAGCGCCGGCCGGCCTTCGTAGTCGCTCTCCCAACCGGGCTCCAGCAGGACCATCGCGATCAGCTTGTCCCTGGCCAGGGCTGCCTCCAGCATGTCGCAATAGCGCGGCTCAAAAATGTGCAGCGGCTGCACGACGTGCGGAAACATCACCAGGTTCGGCAGCGGAAAGAGCCGCACGGGCTCCGCCGCTGCCAGTGGTGCAGGCGAGTTATCGTCCGACGAAATCATGTGGCGGCTACGAGACTTGCTCGCGATCTACATTGGCAATCATCCGTTCCAGCAGTTCCAAAGGCAAGCCAACGACGTTCGACTCGCTGCCGGAGACGACGCGGACCCAATCGAGCCCGTCCTGATAGCCGAAGGCCCCGGCCTTGCCCTGCCAGTCGCCGGTTGCCAGGTAGTTTTCGAGTTCTGCATCGGTAAGCCTTTCCATTACGAGCGTCGTGATTTCGACCTCCTGCCACATCCGATCGTCGGGCCGCCGCCACAAGCAGAGGCCGCTATAGACGCGGTGCTCCTGGCCGCGGAGCGCGGCGAGCATCCGGCGGGCGTCGCCGCGGTCGGCCGGCTTGCCGAGAATCTGCCCGCCGCTCTCGGCGACCGTATCGCAGCCGATGACGAGGCCCCGCTCGATGCCGCGGGCCACGTCGCTGGCTTTTTGCCGGGCGAGCCGGGCGACGAGCTCGCGTGGCGTCTCCCCAGGGCGAGGTTCATCTTCAGCAGATTCGTGCGGAGGCGCCACGGTAAACGTGTAACCGGCCTGCTGCAGCAATTGCCGCCGCCGCGGCGAGCTGCTGGCGAGAATCAATGGCAAACGTGGCATTGGGATATATTAACCCCAAGCGTGAGCGAGGGATTTCTTGAGTGCAGCCCGCCCTGAAGAAGCCCCTCGCGTACGCGTCGGGTTGGTTTTTTGCATGTCCAAGCCGCCGCTGAAAATCCT
This sequence comes from Pirellulaceae bacterium, assembly GCA_035649715.1. GTDB lineage: Bacteria > Planctomycetota > Planctomycetia > Pirellulales > Pirellulaceae > CAYLLN01. The sequence goes on along the minus strand of DASRJB010000545.1, from coordinate 1,309 downwards.
CTACGAAGACAACCACCTGCTGGTGGTCGAGAAACCGGCGGGCCTGCCGACGCAGGGCGTGGCCGAGGGGACGCCGAGCGTGGTGACGCGGGCCAAGGCGTATCTCAAGCAGAAGTACCGCAAGCCGGGCAACGTCTATCTGGGCGTCGTCAGCCGGCTCGATGCCTTCGTGAGCGGCGTCCTGGTGCTGGCCCGCACCAGCAAGGCCGCGACCCGGCTGACGGAGCAATTCCGCTCGAGTACGGTCAGTAAGGTCTATCAAGCGCTGGTCGAGCGGCCGCCCGATCCGCCCGCTGGGGAGCTCACGCACTGGCTGCTGAAGGACGACAAAGAGCGGCGGATCGAGGTCGTGCCGCCGCGGACGAAAAACGCCCAGCACGCCCGCTTGAGCTACCGGACCCTGAACAAGCACCGCCGCGGCACGCTGGTCGAAATCGAGCTCCACACCGGCCGCAAGCACCAGATTCGCGTGCAGCTGGCCGAGATCGGCTGCCCGATCGTCGGCGACCGGAAGTACGGCAGCCGGCAGCCGCTGGCCGACATGGCGATCGCCCTGCACGCCGTCCGCCTGACGATCGAGCACCCGACAACGCGGCAGCCGCTGACGGTCGAATCGCCGCTGCCGGAGAATTGGAATACTAACCCGAAGCGCCAGCGAGGGAACACCAACCCCAAACGTTAGCGAGGCAATCCGCTCATGCCAGACATTTCCGACGGCGAGACGGTTGAGTTCAAAGGCTCGGCGGCGCAGCCGTACCTGCTGAAAAACGTGGGCGGCGTCTATTCGTGTACGTGCCCGGCCTGGCGGAACCAGTCGGTGGCGATCGAGCAGCGGACCTGCAAGCACCTGCGAAAGTATCGCGGTGAAGAGGCCGAGAAGGCCCGGCTGGGGTCGGCCCTGCCGCAAAAGCCGGCGGCGAAGAAAACGGCGGACGGCGAGGAAGAGGAAGGCGCCGCCGGCCCGCCGATCCTGCTGGCCCAGACCTGGGCGAACGACGCCGACCTGGCCGGCTGGTGGATGAGCGAGAAGCTCGACGGCGTGCGGGCCTATTGGGACGGCAAGCAATTCCTCTCGCGGCAGGGCAACCTGTACCACGCGCCCGACTGGTTCGCCGAGCAGCTGCCCCCGGTGCCGCTCGACGGAGAGTTGTGGCTGGCCCGCAAGTCGTTTCAGCGGACAGTGAGCATCGTCCGCCGGCAGGACAAGAGTGAGCATTGGCGCGAAATCTCGTACGTGATCTTCGACGCCCCGGGTGTGGAATCCTCGTTCGAGGAGCGGCAGGAATATCTGCGCGAAGCGCTCGCCCGC
>DASRJB010000544.1:0-7598 GCA_035649715.1 Pirellulaceae bacterium | reverse complement strand
TCGCGAATCGCTATGACCTCGGCGTGGGCCGTCGGATCATTGGTTGAGGTGACGCAATTGCAACCGCGACCGACGATCTGCCCCTCTCGCACGACGACGGCTCCAAACGGCCCGCCGCGTCCCTGCCGGGCGCCGTCGATCGCCAGGCGGATGGCCTCCTGCATGAAGATCGTCGGGGACGGCAGTGCGTTCATCGTCAAAGTCCACCCAGCTTAGCAAAACTTCGCGAGCGGTACCGTCGTGCATTTTTCCGGCTGTTTTTGCCCGCTCTTTCCACTCCATCACGACTGAAAGGGTGGACGGAGGAGGGGCTGTCCCAACTGGTTCCCTCGGCGGAGCCTCATGGACCGCCATCGCATCGATCCCACGCACGCCCTGACGCCGCGCGTTTACCTCTGCCCGGCGTGCGCTCGGCGTGCGCGTATGCGCATCGTCTGGCCCTTCTGGCACTGCCCGCAGTGCAACGCCCGCCTGATTCCGGCCGACCTCTACCCGGCTGGCCTTCCCGCACCGCAAGTCCAATCCAACGGCGGTGCAGGCCTCGAAGCGCGGCCCCCCAGCACGAGTGGGTCGCCAGCACCCTCTGCGGTGCGGGCGGATTAGCACCAGACCGGGTCACTGGTCGCATGCGCGCATACTCGGACTTTTTCTGTGGGACGATGTTTTCGCCGCAAGTGCTGATGCGCAAATCACTTGTGGAGAAAATGCGCGCTCGGCGAATATGCGCATTATGCGCGCCCACGTTTCCTAGCCGAATTGCCAAGGATCAACAGCCGTCGCCCATCTCTCTGATGCGCACGAGAGTTCATTTATTCTATCCAGAACACAATTCGGCGGCAAACCGCAAGCCCGGACGGTTTGACGTCACTCGACGTCCAGCGTGGCCAGGGCCTGCTGGCTGGCGGCTTCGAGCGAAAAAGCGGTGTAGTGCCGCAGGGCAACGCGGTCGAGCTTGATCTTGATCTGTTCGTTGGGGTCGGCCGCCAGCACGCGGCGGTCGAAGTCCTGGATGATTTGGCTTACCGCTTCTCGCCCCTGCCGATAAAGCATCTGCACGTCTTCGCTCCTGGTCGCCACGGCGGCGTCGAGCGCTTCGATCGCGGCAGGCGGCGGACGGCGATCGACCGAGGCGGCATTCGCCGCGAACTCCCGCAGCCGGCCGACCCAGGGAATCGCCCGGCGGTCCGCGTCGGGAAGCGTTCCTTCGGGCAGGTTGCGGATCATCTGCGTCAGGTCGCTGATGCCGCCGGTGAAGTTCAGCTTCTCGAACCGGGCCCAAGCGCTCACCTCCCAGGCCAGCGGCGTCCGCGGATACTGGGCCACGACCTGCGCCAGGTGGTCGATGGCGTCGTTGTGCTGGCGGGCCTTGAGCAGCAGGATTCCGCCGACGAGCTTGGGCTCCGGCTGCTTGGGGGCGAGCCGGTCGGCGGCACTGATCAGGAACATGGCGTCCGTGGAGTCGATCTTCTGCTGGGCGACGGCCGCGGCCACGCGGCGAATCGCTTCCTTAGCGTCGTCGGTCAGGCGGGGCGGCGTCGTTTCGGGCAGGATCAGCCGCACGCTGCTGGCTGCCGACGATTTGAGGTAGTCGGTCAATTCGGCGAGCGTGATGAGGTTGTCGCGGTTGGGATCGGCCGCTCCTAGGGCGCCGGTGGCCAGTGCTTCGACTAGCGCCGCCGGCGCATCGGTGGCCGGGACGGAGTCCAGCGCCAGGACCGGCGTCGTGCGCAACAGCGGCTTCGAGCGCGTGCCGCGCACGCTATCGACCAGAGCCGCAGCCGACTTTTGTCCCGACAGGCCGCCGACCGAGTGCAACTCCAGCAGCACGAGCTTGTCCTTGACGGCGATGCCTTCGACGGCGGAGAGGATCGTCGTCAGCGGCACGCCGGTCGCGTCGGCCCGAGCGCGGGCGAAATCGCGCGGCGCTACCAGCGGCGGATTCTTGCCGTCGCTCAGCACGCGGCCGGCCACGACGACCCACAACTGCCCGGCGCTGGCCGTCTTGGCCAGCGATTCGGACAGCCCCTGCTCCAGGCGCACGCGGCTGGGGTCGCTGAGGACGAGGACTTGCTCGGGCGGGACTGCGTACCGCGCCGCCAGTGCCGCCTGCAGCCTGGCGACCGCGGCCGCGGCCGTGGGCATCGCCGGCACGGAAGAGTCGTCGTAGGCCGCGCCGGCAATCGCGACGACCCATTTGCTGGCATCGCGGGGGCGCTGGGCCGCGATGCTGGTCACGGCAGGACTGACGGCTTCCGGCTCGTCAAATGTGACGTGAAAGGTATCGCCGCGGCGGAGGTCGTCGAACGCGGCACTCTGCCCGCCGAGCGTGACGGTGCACTGCGGAGCCAGCACGAACGTCCGCTCCGCGCCGCCCGCGACCGCCGCCGTCAGGGAGCGAACGTCGTAGCGGATGGCGCGGACCGTGCCGCTATCGGCGAACTGCCGCTGGGCGGCGACGCTCACCAGCAGCACGTCGCGCTGGAACGAAACCTGATCGCCGACCTGCAGGTCGGCCGGCGTGAGCAGCCGGCTGTTCAGTACGCGGCGGCCGTTGAGCGTGATCTCCGGCTGCGGGGCGAATCTCCAGATTGTGACCGGTGAGCCGTCCTCCGGACCGTCGGCAATCGAAATCTGGCCCTTCTTGAGGTCGATCGCCCGCACGACGCCCTTTCCAGGGACGATCCGCTGGGCGACGATCCGCATCGCCTCTTCGCGCTCGGCGGGGCGATAGTGCTGCACCGCGACGCGGTCGCCCGCCGCCAGGTCGGCCAGCGCCAGGGGCTGGCCTTTCTTTCGGCTCTCGCCGTTGAGCTCGATCGGCGTCTCTTGGCCGACGTTCAGTTTCAGCTCACCGCCGGCCGCCAGCGCCAGAACCAATTCGCCGATGTCGGCCGCCACCCGCGTGATCGTGCCCTGACTGGCCTGCGGGCGAGTGGCAGCGATCTCCAGCAGCGGCCGGCCCTGGTCGTCCTTGAGCGTCTGGATCGTAACCTGGTCCGCCTCGCGCAGCTCGCTGAACAGGATCACCTTGTCGTTAAGCAGCACGCGGTCATTGGAGCGAACGACGATCTCTTTCGGTCCCAGATCGCCCGCCTGCTCGATGATTACGGTCTGCCGCTCGGGCAGCAGCGTGCGCACCGCGCCACGGATCGCCACCGGCGGCGGCGGCGCGGGAGGCGGCGGCTTTTTGCCCGGCATCACCAGGATCAGCGTGCAGATAAGCAGGCTCGCGCAGAGCGCCAGGCCGGCCACGAGACGCTTCTGGAATTTCTTCCGCCCTGCCTCGGCCGCGCCGTCGTCTTCCGCCGGGACGGCCACTGCCCCTTGTGCACTCAGGTCGGCCAGGGCCTCGTCGGCCGAGCGGTAACGACGCGACTGGTCCTTGGTCGTCAGCCTGTCGATCACGCGGGCCACGTCGGTCGGCACGCCATCGAGCACGGACCCGACTGGAGGCAAGCGCCGGTCGGGGGCCGCGTGCCACATCATCCAGGCGATCTGGCGGTCGCGGCCAAAGGCGTCCAGGCCGGGAAAGAGGTTCTCGAATTGCTGCGGCCCGCAGAGCAGCTCGTAGGCCGTGAAGCCGAGCGAGTACAGGTCGCTCGCGGGGCAGACCGGCCCGAACTGCGGCGCGACCAGCTCCGGGGCCATGTACCGCGTGGCCCCTTTGAGGTAGCTCCCCTGGTCGCTGGCCACGCGGCGGGCCAAGCCGAAGTCGCCGAGCTTCACACGCCCCTGCCGGTCGAGCAGCAGGTTGCTGGGCTTGATGTCGCCGTGCAGCACCTGGTTGCCGTGCAGCATCGCTAGCGCCGAAAGCGAGCCGATCAGCGCCGAGCGGAGCATTTCCAGATCCAGCGGCTGCCCGCGGGCGGCATCCTGAATCGTCCCGTGCATCAGCTCGAGCACCAGCCAGCCGCGGGGCCGCACGACGTCGTAGATTGTGAGCACGTGGGGATGCTGGAGCGAGGCCAGCAGCTGGGCCTCGCGCCAGAACCGCTCCAGCCGCCGCGGGTCGCTGAGGTACTGCCCGTGGATCTGCTTGATCGCCACGTCGCGGCCGAGCTCCCGGTCGCGCGCGCGATAGACCGCGGCGAAATCGCCGTTGCCGATCAGGCCCAGGATTTCATAGCGGTCGTGCGGCTGCATAAGCACCAATATCGTCTAACCCGGAGCCGGAGGCGACGGCGGCCAGCGGAATACGCCTGGGCCTCTGGCTGCGGCTAAACGACGGATCATTTTCTAATCATTGGCCAGCAGGATCGAAAGCTGGTTCTCCAAATCCTGGTCGCTGGATTCCGCGCCGGTGAGCCAGTCGAATTTCTTCTTGCGATCTTCGGAGCGCAGCAGCGCCAGCACGTCGCGGTATTTTTTGCGTTCGGTGGCGAAATCGCCGCGGGTATGGGCCTGCTGGGCTTCGCGCAGCAGCACCTGGTAGGCCCGCGGTTCGGCCGAACCGGTAGCGTAGTGCTCGGTCAGCTTCTGGCGGGCAAAGGTGCGGCGCGAGCCAGTGCTCTGCGTCCCTTCCAAGTCGCCCAGGAGCAGGATCGCCGAGATGACGGTGCTCGCCACGACGGCCATCGCCGCCGCCCAGAGGGGCACTCCCTTCTCGCCCGATCCGCCCTTGGCTGCCGGAGCGGAGGCGTCGGCCAGTTGCAGCGTCGGCAGCTTGCCGTCGGCCGCTGGCGCGATTGCAGGCGCCTGTGTCGCCGCCGTCTTGAAGCGGGCCGTATTCGGCGGCGGCTGAGCGGGCACGGTCGCCGGCGGCGGAACGACGGCAGGGGCCGGCGCCGGCATCGGCCGCGCGGCGGGCGGCGCCGCGACCGCGACGGCCTGTGGCGCGGCGGGCGGTGCTGGATTGGCCGCAACCGGCGGCGGTGCATAACTGCCGGAGGGCGGTGGAAGCGGCGCAGCGGGGGGCGGCATCATCCCTGGCGGCGTCATCAAAAACTCGCCGCGGCAATTCGGGCAGGCGATCATTTGCCCCGCAAATGCCGACGAAGCCGCCATGGGCCGCTTGCAGAAGGGACAGTGAATCGCTACGCGCAGGGACATGGTTGTCAGTTGGCAGTGGTCAGTTGTCAGTTGGAGTCATCGAGCGCTCAACCTGGTCCTACTGGCCACTGACTACTGACCACTGACCTACCCTACAGATTAAACCCAAACGTCAGGTAATTCAGCGCGAACGGCCCCAGGATCACGAGCACCGTAGCGGCCATCACCAGGATGCCCGGCAGCAGCATCTGCACGCCCGCTTCGCCGGCGATCGTTTCGGCCCGCTGCGTCCGCTTGACCCGCAGCACGTCGGCCTGCATGCGGAAGAGCTGGGCCAGCGGCGTGCCGAGGTGCTCCCCCTGCAGGATCGAGCCCAGGACGCCGCCGACTTCGCTGTCTTCCAGGCGGTCGCGCATCGCCAGCAGCGACTCGGCCCGCGTCCGCCCCATGCGGATGTCGGCCAGCACGCGGCCAAACTCCTGGGCCACGGGCTGCCCGCGGAACTCGTGCACCGCTTCTTCCAGGGCTTGCAGCAGCGTTGAGCCGGCCTCCATGAGCAGCGTCAGCATGTCGAGAAAGAACGGCAGCCGGCGTTTGATCAGCACCAGGCGGTAGCGAGCCCGACTGCGGAGGTTGCGCCGCAGGAGCCAGGCAGTCAGGGCGGAGAAGACGACCGCCAGGACGATTCCCACCGGTCCGAACATCATCCAGCAAGACATCGCATAGGCCGGCATCAACGCCAGGCCGAGCAGTTCGCAACGGGCCAGGTATTCCTCGGCCAGCCAGAACCGCGGCAGGCCAGCGGCGGCCAATTCGCGCTGGATCTCCGGCAGCGAGCCGCGGAACAGGCCGCGATTGATCCGGGCCAGCGGCGCGAACAGCGGATAGAGCCAGCGGTAGAGGCCGTCGTGCCGCTTGAGCTCCGCGATCCGGACGCGGTCGTAGCGCCACTCTTTGTCGTTGTCGTCCACGTCGGCGAGCGCGCGGACGAACCACCAGGCAAGGCAGGCCGCCGCCAGGCCGATGAGGAGACTGGCTAGGAGGGCGAGCTGCATTTCGGTTCTTTGGATCTTCAGTTCTTTGGTTCTGGGTTCTTCTATATGTCGGGACTCAAGATCATCCGCGCCCAAACATAGGCGACGACGTTCAGCACGACGGCGATCGAGATCAGCACCTGGCCGAAGAACGTCGTGAACAGGGCGGTGGTGTTCTCGGGATCGACGAAATAATAGACCAGCAGGATGGCGGCCGGGGCGATCGCCATGTAGACGGCCGACTTGCGGGCCTGGGCCGTTTCGCTCTGGACCTTACGCTCCAGCCGCTGCATCTCCAGCACCGAGCGGGCGATCCGCTCGACCGTTTCGTTGAGCTTGCCGCCGCTGCGACGGCTGGCCAGCAGGGCCGCGGCGAAGAGCGAGAAATTCTCGCTCTTGAGGCGCTCCTTGGCCTCGACCAGCGTCTGCTCGAGCGGGCGGCCGAGGCTGAACTCGCTGGTGATCTGGCGGAATTCGTCGCGGACCGGCCGCGGCGACTGTTCGGCCAGGATGTCGAGGGCCTGGGCGATCGACAGGCCGGCCCGCACGCCGTTGCTGAACGAGACCATCGAATCGGCGAGCTGATCTTCGATCTTCCGCCGCCGCTCTTCGGCCAGCCGGCGGACGACGTACCAGGGCAGCGCCGCCAAGAGCGCGCAGATAAGCAGCGCCGGCACGATGCTCTGCAAGGCCAGGCCAAGCACCACCAGCACGCTGCCGATCGTAACGGCCCAGGCGATCAGCCAGCGGCGGAGGCTCCTCGGCGCAATCCGCAAGGCCCGCAGCTTGTCGCCCACGTCGCGCTCGATCCAGGCGAAGCCCGCGCCGAGCCAATTGCGGCCGCCATACGCCCCCAGCGCCGCGGCCGAGCCGAGGAGCAAGCTGCTGAGGAGGGGCAGGAGCGTGGGGTTCATGTTTCGGTCCCCGCTCCCTATGGAAAGGGTTAGGGTGAGGTCTCTACGTTGCGTGATCGCCCTGCTCTTGAAAACCCTCACGCCGGCCCTCTCCCAGCGGGAGAGGGAGCGGAGCGGCCGCGTCCGTTTGTCGCCGGCGCTTCCGGCGCTCGCTTGGAATACAAAAACCGCGCGTCGAGGAGGTTCTTGGCCACGAGCTGATCGACGAACGTGGGCATGTAGCCCGTCGGCTGCAGTTCTTCGCTCTCGCCCCGCAGGTTGAAGATGTCGCGAATCTTCACTTGGCCGTTTTCATCGACGCCGCTCATCTCGGAAATCTGCGTCACCGCCCGCTTGCCGCCCGAAACCCGGCTGATGTGCACGACCAGGTCGATCGCCGAGTCGATCTGCCGATGGATCGCCGGCACGGGCAGGTCGGCCGCCATCAGCACGAGCACCTCCAGCCGCTGCAGCACCTCGGCCGCGCTGTTGGCGTGCACCGTGGTCAGCGAGCCGTCATGGCCGGTGTTCATCGCCTGGAGCATGTCCAGGGCCTCGGGTCCGCGGCACTCGCCGACGATGATCCGGTCGGGCCGCATCCGCAGGGCGTTCTTCAGCAGATCGCGGATCGTATAAGCCCCGGTCCCTTCGACGTTGGCCAGTTTGCTTTCGAGACTGACGA
>DASRJB010000543.1:0-5612 GCA_035649715.1 Pirellulaceae bacterium | reverse complement strand
AGCAGCGGCTCTGGTCCACCAACTACCCGCACAACACCGACAGCGGCGCAGAGTTCTATGGCACGAAGGGCCAGATGTATCTCAGCCGCCGCGGCAAGATCCAGGTGCAGGCCGATGGCAACAAGCCGGTGGACGTGCCCGTGCAGCCGGGAGCGCAGGACGACGCGTCGCACGTCCGCAACTTCTGCGAGGCAGTCCGCGGCGAGGCGAAGTTGAACGCTCCGGCGCTGACCGGCCATCTCTCGACGTCGCTCTGCCACCTGGGCAACATCGCCACCCGGCTGGGCCGCTCGCTGAACTTCGACCGAGAGACCGAGCAAATCGTCGGCGACGACGAAGCCAACGCCCTCGTGCGGCGGACCTATCGCGAGCATTGGGGAAAGCCCAAAGGGGCGTGAGTGGTAGGTCGGTGGTCGGTGATCGGTTGGTCGGTATAAGCATCGACCGACCACCGACAGACCGACCACCGACTGACCGACAGACCGACCACCGACGACCGACCGCTATGAACGCCTCCGAGCTCTTCGTCAAAGCCCTGGAAAGCGAGCGGGTCCAATACGTCTTCGGGATTCCGGGCGAAGAGAACCTGGAGCTCCTCGACGCGCTGTCGAGATCGAGCATCCGCTTGATCGTCACCCGCCACGAGCAGGCGGCCGGCTTCATGGCCGCGACTTACGGGCGGCTGACCGGCAAGGCGGGCGTCTGCCTCTCGACGCTCGGACCGGGCGCGACGAACCTCGTCACGGCCGCGGCCTATGCCCAGCTCGGCGGCATGCCGATGCTGATGATCACCGGCCAGAAGCCGATCAAGACCAGCAAGCAGGGGCAATTCCAGCTCGTCGATGTCGTGGACATGATGCGGCCGCTGACGAAATCGACGCGGCAGATCGTCAGCGGCGGCAGCATTCCCTCGCGGGTCCGCGAAGCAATCCGCCTGGCCGAGGAGGAGCGGCCCGGCGCGACGCACCTGGAATTGCCCGAGGACGTCGCCCGCGAGGAAACGAGCGAGCCGTTGCTCTCGGCGAGTTACGTCCGCCGGCCGGTGGCCGAAGAGAAGGCGATCCGCGCGGCAGTCAGCCGCATCGAGCAATCGCGGCATCCGCTCCTCCTGGTCGGCGCGGCCGCCAACCGCCGCACGACTTCGCGGATGCTGCGGCGGCTCATCGAGACCACCGGCATTCCATTCGTCACGACGCAAATGGGCAAAGGCGTCGTGGATGAGACGCATCCGCTGTTCCTGGGAACCGCCGCGCTCTCGTCCGGCGACTTCGTCCACCGGGCGGTCGAGGCGGCCGACCTGATCATCAACGTCGGGCACGACGTGGTCGAAAAGCCGCCGTTCATCATGCGGGCCGGCGGCGTGCAAGTCATCCACGTCAACTTCTTTACCGCCGAGGTCGATCCGGTCTATTTCCCGCAGGTCGAAGTCGTGGGCGACATTGCCAACAGCATCTGGCAGCTCACCGAACGTCTGAGCAAGCCCGGCCACTGGGACTTCTCTCGCTTTGAGCGAATCGGCGCCGCGCTGGAAGAGCACGTGCGGCAAGGCGCGGACGACCCGCGGTTTCCGATCTATCCGCAGCGCCTCGTAGCCGACGTCCGCCGCGCGATGCAGGACGACGGCATCCTGGCCCTCGACAACGGCATTTACAAACTCTGGTTCGCCCGCAACTACCAGGCCCGCCAGCCCAACACGGTGCTGCTCGACAACGCCCTGGCAACGATGGGCGCGGGCTTGCCGTCGGCCATGGCCGCCCGCCTCGTCTATCCCGGCCGCCAGGTGATGGCCGTCTGCGGCGACGGCGGCTTCCTGATGAACTCGCAGGAGCTGGAGACGGCCGTGCGGCTGAAGATGAACCTGGTCGTGCTCATCGTCCGCGACGACGGCTATGGCATGGTCAAGTGGAAGCAGGTCCATCAAGGGTTCGCCGATTTCGGCCTCGATGTGGGCAATCCGGACTTCGTGAAGTACGCCGAGAGCTACGGCGCTCGCGGCCGCCGCGTCGAACGTGCGGCCGACTTGCTGCCGTTGCTCGAAGAGTGCCACCGCGCCAGCGGCGTGCAGCTGATCGATGTCCCGATCGACTATTCCGACAACGACCGGATCCTGCACCACGAAATCGCCGAGCGGAGCGCGGCCATTTAGCTACGCCGCCTTCCGCAGAATCAGGCTCGTGTTGCTGCCGCCGAAGCCGAACGAGTTGGACAGGGCGTACTCGACCGGATGGGCGATCGCCTGGTGCGGCACGTGGCACAGGTCGCACTCGGGATCGGGCCGCTCCAGGTTGATCGTCGGCGGAATCGCCTGCTCGCGGATCGCGACGAGGCAGGCCAGGGCCTCGATCGCCGCTGCCGCGCTCAGCAGGTGGCCGGTGACGCTCTTGGTCGAGCTGACGGGCGTCGTGGCCGTATGCGAGCCGAAGACCGAGTGCAGGGCGCGGGCCTCGGCCTTGTCGCCGACGGGCGTGCTGGTGGCATGGGCGTTGATGTAGTCGATCTCGTGCGGCTCGATGGCGGCATCGGCCAGCGCTAGCTGCATCGCCGCCGCAGCCGGGGCGGGATCGCTGCTGGGAATGATCATGTGAAAGGCGTCGCTCGTCGCGCCGAAGCCGGCGACCTCGGCATACGCACGCGCGCCGCGGCGGCGGGCCCGCTCGGACGATTCCAACACGAGAATCGCCGCTCCTTCGCCGATCACGAAGCCGTCGCGGTCCTGGTCGAACGGGCGGCTGGCCCGCCGGGCGTCGTCCACGCGCTTCGACAGCGCCCGCAGGTTGTTGAACCCCGAGCGGCAGATTGGCGTGATCGTCTCGACGCCGCCCGCCAGGCAAATGTCAGCCAGGCCCAGCTCGATCCAGCGGCGGGCCTGCGCGATCGCGGCATTGCCGCTGGCGCAGGCGGCGGCTACCGTCGCTCGCGGCCCATTCAGCGACAGCCGATCGGCCGCGACATCGACCAGCGACGGCGAGTTGGTGCGCCCTTCATAAACTTCGCGTCCGCCCGCGGCCCAATCCCCTTCCCAACGGCGGATCCACTCGCCGCCCGCTCCGAGCGACAGGCCAATCCGCGCGCCGTCCTCGGCCAGCAGGCCCGCGTCGGCCAGCGCCGCGGTGCAGCACCAAAGCACGAATTGCTCGGTCCGCGGCAGAGAGCGGAACTCCGCTTCATCCCAGCCAACAGGGGCCGGCGGATCGTCGGACAAACACGCCGGCAAGCGGACTTCCACGCCCGCCGCGGAATCGGTGACGGCCTTCGCCGGGCTGCGTCCCGCGAGCAGGTTCGCGGCAAACGTATCGAAGTCAGCCCCCAGCGGCGTCGCCGCGCCGACTCCGGTGATGACGACGGGGCAGGCTCGCATGTCGATGGTCCTGAACGAGTTAGGCCGCAGCTGCCAGGCGAGCCGCGGATTGGCGGACTTCCAGCGCGATCGTCGCGCCCCAGTCCAGCCGCCAGGTGAATCGTGCGGCAGCGCCGGCAGCGAGCTGCTGGAGACTGGCAACCAGCTCGGCCAGCGCCAGCGGCCGCTCTTCGTAGATCGCCGCGGGTGTGCCGACGTCGCCACGCAGGCTGAGCCGGCCGCAGTGGCTCGCCCCCGCGGCAAACGACAGGGCCAGCGCCGCTGCCTGGCACACGGGCCGGTTCTGAATCGCGCCGTCGTCGGCAATCACCGGCTCCGGGCTGTACGCCGTGAGCACCAGCCATGCGCCGCTGGCCCCGCGGGGCCGGGCCATCGTCAGCGCGGTCAACAGCCCTTCGCGCAGCGAGTCAGCGCCGCCGCCTACGCCCAGGTTTTGCGCCCGGCTGCCGATCAGCACGCTCAGCGCCCCGCTGACACTGTGCAGCGAATGCTGGGCGATCAGCTGCGGCGAGAGGGCCGGCCCGCCGCCGGTGGTGAACCGCTTCAGCGAATCGATCCCGGCCAGCCGGCCGGGAAACCGCGGGGCGGAAACGATCGGCCAGTTGGCCTGCTCGCGGACGTCCAGGTGCTGCTCGCGGATCGCTCGATCGACCGCCTGCACGGCCATCACGGTTTGCTCGTCGGCATGCTTGAGGAAATGCCCAGCCGTGCCCGCCGCGGACCAGTCGGGCAGCTGCTTGCGGAGCGGGCCGATCGCCGAGTACTCCGCCTGGGCCACGCCCCAGGAGCTGAGCCCGAAGGACAGCGCGGCACACGTCGTGCGTTGGCTGACTGACATGCTGAGCCTCCCACAGGGCGGCGGCTGCGGTCGGCCGCCGGCGGGAACAGAAGCTCCCGCTCATCTTTCGCTTCAGGCCGCTTTCGACTGCGACTTGGCGGCCAGCTTGGCCTGAATCACCGTCAGCAAATCGCCGACCGTCACGACCTTCTCGAAATCGCGGCTTTCCAGGCTGATGCCGAGCTGCGTCTCAATCCGCAGCATCACACTCAAAAGATCGACCGAATCGAGCTTCAGCCCTTCGCGAATCTTGACGTGGTCGGCAGCGTTCTCGGGCCGCTCCCACGTCTCCTGCTCCAGCACGTCGAGCAGCGTCGTCCGTAGCGTCTCGCGATCCATCGCTTCACCTTCGGGGACGGTGGAAATGCGGGCGGCTGCTAGCATCCTCGCCCGCCGCCGATTTGCGGACCGGAAGACTATCAAAGCCGCCGCCGCGGACAAAGACGGATTTGAGACCATAACGCCGGGGTGCCCACGCCGCGTGGGCGTGCCAATTGCCGACCCGCCGTCTCCCGACCGTACCACTCTGGCCGACTCGCATGGTCACCGCCGGCCGGGCATACCCGCGAGACGGTCCTATTCCAGCGGCTGCCCTAAACGCACGCCGGCGAGGGTAAGGATAATTCCCGAGAGCGCCAGTTTTTTTCGCTCCCCTCTGCGCCGCCAGTCGCCACAACTGCCTGCCAGTTGAGGACTTCGGGCGGAATGCGGGCGGTTTGGCGGCATTGCATTAGAAGCACTAGAGAGACGGACCGGGAATTATCCTTACCCTTTGCAGCAAAACGTAGCGGCGGCGATTCTGCCCCAAATGCCAACGACCCAATTGCGAGAGAGCGTATCGGCTGGCAGCGGGGAGCCAAAATGGCACCCACTGCGCCAAGGAGAACTATACTGCAAATAGTGTACCAAACATCACAATTCTCCTCCGCCGCCCGCGCGAGCCCGCGCCAGGCGTGGCGCCCGGTTTTCCATCGCCGCCTGCATTAGGATGGCGGGATGGCGACCCAAGAGGGCCAGCACGCCGCCCGCATTCGAGAAAACCTGGCGGCGGTGCGCGACCGGGTCGCGGCGGCAGCCGCCCGCGCTGGGCGGAGGGATCTGCCGAGGATCGTCGGAATCACGAAATACGTCGAGCCCGCAGTCGCCCGCTTGCTGGCCCAGGCGGGGCTCAACGAACTGGGCGAGAGCCGGCCGCAGGAGTTGTGGCGGAAGGCGGCGGCCCTGGCGGATATGCAGGTCCGCTGGCACGTCGTCGGCCACCTGCAGCGCAACAAGGTCCGCCGCACGCTCCCGCTGGTGGCTTCCATCGACTCGGCCGACAGCCTGCGACTGCTGGAGGAGATCAGCCGCGAGGCGGTGTCGCAGAACCTGACTGCCAACGTGCTGTTGGAAGTGAACGTCTCGGGAGAGCCAGCG
>DASRJB010000542.1:0-11186 GCA_035649715.1 Pirellulaceae bacterium | reverse complement strand
CATCGCCGCGCTCAACCGCGACCTGCCCTACGACGAATTCGTGCGCCTGCAGCTCGCGGCAGATTTGCTACAGGGGGAAGATACGCCGAATTTGCCCGCGCTGGGCTTGATCGGCCTGGGACCCAAATACTACAGCCGCCGCAGCCTGCAGGTGATGTCGGACGAATGGGAGGACCGGGTGGACATTGTCGGCCGCGGTTTGCTCGGGCTGACGGTGGCCTGCGCCCGCTGCCACGACCACAAGTTCGACCCGATCGGCACCGAGGACTACTACGCCCTGGCCGGCGTGTTCGCCAGCACGTCGATGTTCAACCGACCGCTCACCGCCGAAGCGGCGCGGAAGGAAGATGACAAGAACGACACCAAGGAGTTCGAGAACGGCAAGCAGGTCGTCGGTGAGGCCAAGGATCCCAAGCAGGCCCTGCACATCGTCCGCGACGGCGAGCCCAAGAACCTGAACATCTTCGTCCGCGGCAACGTCGATACGAAGGGCCCGGAAGTCCCGCGGCATTTCCTCCGCGTGCTCGCGGGCGACGATCCGCGCGCGTTTACCAGCGGCAGCGGCCGCCGCGAGTTGGCCGAGGCGATCGCCTCGCCGGAGAATCCGCTGGCAGCCCGCGTGATCGTCAACCGCCTGTGGGCGCTGTATTTCGGCAAGCCGCTGGTTTCCAGCCCCAGCAACTTCGGCGCACACGGCGAGCGGCCGACGCATCCGGAATTGCTCGACGACCTGGCGGTGCGGTTCATCGAGTCCAGCTGGTCGCTGAAGTGGCTGACCCGCGAGATCGTGCTCAGCGCCGCCTACCGGCAGGCGAGCACGGCCACTGAGGTCACACTCGCCGCCGATCCGGAAAACCGCCTGCTCTCGCGGATGAACCGCCGCCGCCTGACGGTCGAGCAGTGGCGAGACGCCTTGCTGGCCGCCGGCGGCAAGCTCGAGTCGGCAATCGGTGGGCCGTCGCTCGATCCGCAGAAGCCCGAGGAGCGGAGGCGGACGGTCTATGCCCGCGCCAGCCGGCTGGAGCTCAACAAGCTGCTGGCGATGTTCGACTATCCCGATCCCAACGTGCACGCCGACCGCCGCGTCGAGACGACGACGCCGCTGCAGAAGATGTTCGTGCTCAACAGCCCGTTCATGGTGGCCCAGTCGGCGGCGTTTGCCGAGCGGCTGGCGAGTGAGGTCGATTCCGACGACCGGGCGCGGATCGAGCGGGCCTACCTGCTGCTCTACGGCCGGCCGGCGATGGAAAAAGAGATTCGCCTGGGACTGGACTATTTGTCGGGCCAGGATCGCTGGCAGCAATACGCCCACGTGCTCCTGGCCGCGAACGAAATGCTCTATCTCGATTGAGGTGCGCGATGAAACCTTCGCCCTTCGACTCGCCGGTTTCCCGCCGCGAGGTCCTTCGCCGCTCGGCGGTCGGCTTTGGCGCGATCGGGCTGGCGGGCACGCTCCAGGCGGCGGGCTTGCTGGGCTCGGCGCAGGCCGCCGGCATTTCGCGCGGCCACTTTGCCCCGCGGGCCAAGCGGGTGATCTACCTGTTCATGAACGGCGGGCCGTCCCACGTCGATACGTTCGACCCCAAGCCGGCCCTCAAGGAACACGAGGGCGAAATCCCCGGCGGCGACAACGGCCGCAAGAAGAAGGGCGGTTTCATCCCCTCGCCGTTCGCGTTCGCCCCGCAGGGCCAGAGCGGCGTCGTGATGAGCGAGCTGTTTCCGAACATCGCCCGCTGCGCCGACGACCTGTGCGTCATCCGCTCGATGCACACCGACGTGCCGAACCACGAGCCGGGCCTCTTGATCATGAACTGCGGCAATCAGCAGCCGATCCGCCCTTCGCTGGGTTCCTGGATCAGCTACGGCCTGGGGAGCGAGAACGAGAATCTGCCCGCGTTTGTCGTGCTGGCCACGCGCAAGCCGGTGGTGGGCCCAGCCCTCTGGTCGAACTCATTCCTGCCGGCCGCCTATCAGGGCATGTCGGTCGATACCAGCGAGATGGAGATCAGCAAGCTGGTTACTAACCTGCACCATCCGACGCTCGGCCGCATCGAGCAGCGGCAGCAGCTCGATTTGCTCGCCCAACTCAACCAGCTGCACCTGCAGCAGCGCCGCGACTCGGCCCTCGAGGCGCAGATCCAAGCCATGGAGACGGCGTTTCAGATGCAGGCCGAGGCGGCCGAGGCCTTTGACATCAGCCGCGAGCCGGAGGCGCTCCGCGAGGCCTACGGCAAGACGAACTTCGGGCAGTCGTGCCTCCTGGCCCGCCGCTTGTGCGAGCACGGCGTACGGCTGGTGCAGGTGTTCTATCTGTCGAAGGACAACAACCAGCCCTGGGACACGCACAGCAACAACGACGACGGTCACCGCAAGCTGTGCAAGGATGCCGACCAGGCGACGGCGGCGCTGCTGACCGATCTCAAGCAGCGCGGGCTCCTGGAAGACACGCTCGTCATCTGGGGCGGCGAGTTCGGACGCACGCCCTATGCCGAGAAACAGGAGAAGGCCAAGCCCGGCCGCGACCACCACCACACAGGATTCTCGATGTTCCTGGCTGGCGGCGGCGTGAAGGGCGGCCTGACCTATGGCTCGACCGACGAGTTCGGCATGCACGCCGTCGAGAACCGCGTCCACGTCCACGATCTGCACGCCACGATCCTGCACCTCTTGGGCCTCGACCACGAGCGGCTGACGTACCACTACAGCGGCCGGGACTTCCGCCTGACCGACGTGCACGGGCGGGTCGTGCGCGACATCCTGGCTTAGCAGGACAGCAACCCGAGCGTAAGCGAGGGACTTCCTAAGTTCGGGCGGTATCGAGAATGCCCCTCGCTTACGCTCTTACGCTTCGGGTTTGTGTGGCACGCTCGCCAGCAGCACCGCGGCGGCAAGGGCCAGGCCGGCCCCCATGCCGAAGGCCGCCAGCGGGCCGAGGCGCTGATAGACGCTGCCGAAGACCAGGCTGGCCGGCAAAGCGCCGATGCCGATGACCAGGTTGAACCAGCCGAAGGCCAGGCCGCGGCGCTCGGCAGGCACGAGGCCGGCGACGAGCGCCTTTTCGGCGGGCTCGGCCAGCGCGTAGTAGATCGCATAGACCAGGAACAGCGACCAGGCGTGCCAAGCCTGCGTCGCCAGGCCGAAAGCGAGGTAAGTCGCCGCGTAGATCAGCCAGCCGGACAGGATCAGCGGCCGCGGGCCGAGCCGGTCGATCCACGGCCCGGCGGCCTGCGTCAAGCCGCTCTTGGCAAAATGGAACACGCCCCACAAGATCGGCAGCCACGTCGCGGGCACGCCCAGCTCGCCGGCCCGCACGAGGAGAAAGCTGTCGCTGGAGTTGCCGAGCGTGAAGAGCAAGAGCGCGGCGAGGTAAAGCCGAAAGTGGGCGCCAAAAGGGGCGAGCGAAAGGGCGAACCGCTCCTTCGGCTTGGCGTGCGCCGGCCGCGGCTCCTCCCGAATGCCGAAGATCACGATGAACAAGATGGGAATTGCCGGGATTAGCGAAAGGGCGAACAGCACCCGCAGCTGGTTCGGCCAGTACCAGAGAAAGGCGAAGGCCAAGAGCGGGCCGATGGCCGCGCCGAGGTGGTCCATCGCCCGGTGAAAGCCGAAGGCGCGGCCGTGGCTTTCGCGGGACGTCGATTCGGCGATGAGCGCATCCCGCGGTGCGGTGCGGACGCCTTTGCCAATGCGGTCGAGCGTCCGCAGCGCGACCAGGTGCCAGGGCGCGGCGGCCAGGGCCATCAGCGGCCGGGCGATCGCGGCCACGCCGTAGCCGAAGATGACAAAGCCCTTGCGGCGACCGGCGGCGTCGGAGCTCGCACCCGACCAGAGCTTGAGCAGGCTCGCGGCGGTGTCGGCCAGGCCGTCCAAAAGTCCGAGCTGTTCCTTCGTCCCCTTGAGGACCGAGATCATGAACGTGGGCAAGAGCGGAAAGAGCATCTCGCTGGCCACGTCGTTGAGCAGGCTGGTGAAGCCCAGGAGCAGGACGTTGCGCGGGATCGGCGAAGCGGCCGGCGGCTGCGAATCGGCGGGCGGCGGTGGATTGGCGGCGGTCAATGATCGGCGGCTTTGAGGTGCGACGTTGGGCGCGGCTATACTCCGTACTCGGTAGCGAGTACTCAGTACGCAGTACAGAGTACGGGCGATTATCACTGACTTGTCCCGTCGAGGAACCACACCATGTCCCGTCTTGTTGTTGCCGCTGCAATCCTATTCGTTGCCACGTCAGCCCTCCGCGCCGCCGATCCGCCGCCGGACGACGGCAAGCTGCGGATTGTCGTCTTCGGGGCGCACCCGGACGACGCGGAATACAAGGCCGGCGGCTGCGGCGCGAAGTGGGCCAAGCAGGGCCACCACGTGCTGCTCTGCAGCGTGACCAACGGCGACATCGGCCACTGGCAGATGGCCGGTGGGCCGCTGGCCGCGCGGCGAACCGCGGAGGTCGCGGCGGTCTCGAAGATCCTGGGCACGACCTCGAAAGTGCTCGACATCCACGACGGGGAATTGGAGCCGAACCTGGAGAACCGCAAGAAGATCATCCGTGTGATCCGCGAGTGGAAGGCCGACGTCGTGATCTCGCACCGGCCGTGGGACTATCACCCCGACCACCGCTACGTCGGCGTGCTGGTGCAGGACGCGGCCTACATGGTCACGGTGCCGTTCATCTGCCCCGACACGCCGATCCTCACGCGAAACCCGGTGTTCCTCTATTCGAGCGACCGCTTCCAGAAGCCGTACCCGTTCAAGGCCGACATCGCGGTCTCGATCGACGACGTGTTCGACCAGAAGATGGACGCGATTCACGAAATGGCCTCGCAGCACTACGAAGGCGGGGCCAACGGCAGCGAGGCCCACGTCCGCTCGGTGCCGCCGGCCAGCGACGTCGCCGGCCGCAAGGCCTGGCTCCGCGAGCAGTGGTTCGGCCGCAGCGGCGGCGAGGCCACCCGCCATCGCGCCGACCTGATCCAGTGGTACGGCGAGGAGAAAGGCAAGGCCGTGAAGTACGCCGAGTGCTTCGAGATCTGCGAATACGGCCGCCAGCCCAACCGCGAGGAAATCAAGCGGCTGTTCCCGTTCTTCAACTAGAGTGGCGGCAGCTAGCACTGGACAAACTTGACTGCGGCAGCCCGCCTTCTAAGATTCGACTGTTCGGGGCCCGCGGCGGCGCGGGGCTCCGGGATTCTATGGCTCCAGGAAGGAGACCGCGGGGACCGGTTCTGGACGGTCCCCGCCCGGCAGCGCAGGAGGAGCGCAGGGCCGCTGTTCATCCTGAGGAGTCTCGATCGATGGAGCGCGTTTGTAGCGGAATGATGTTGCCCTTGATTTGGCTCACGTCCGTTTCGGGCCTGGCGGCCGAGACGCCGCGAGTGCAGTTCGACATGCCGTTTGCGGTGGCCTGCCGCGAGGTGACGCCGCCGAATTTTTCACTGGCCAGCCCAGGCCAGAAACTGATCGAAGTGAAGCTGGAGATTTCGTCGCTGCTGGTCGCCGGCCAGGAGCGCGACCTGACGCAGTACTTCATCCGGATCGAGAATCCCGCCCGGCCGCTGTCGGTTGCCGATTATCTGCCCAAGACGCTGCACGAGAGCCGCATGAGCGGGCCGGTGACGATCACCGATACCACCGAGAAGAACGCGTCGCTGGGGATCAACGTGGCCGGCAAATATGAGCTCATTTCCGCGATCGGCGCGACGGCCGGGATCGGTCAGAAGAACACGTCGTGCGTGAAGTACAACCTGCTGCCGCCGCTGGAGGCCGTCGCCGCCAGCGGCACGCTGAACCGCGGCAGCACGGTGTTTTTCAAGCTGCGTGCGACGCCCCGCAACGTGCTGGAAGGCACGCGGGAATACGGCCTCGTGCTGCGCGTGCCCTCGTCGTGGCGGGCCGACAGCATGCGGGTGCATTGCGAGGCCGAGGGCATCCAGCGGAGCATCGTCAGCACGTTCAACGAAGAGGTGAGCTGCGGACGGCGGGAGTTCACCGTCGCGCTCTATTTGGAAGGCGACGAGCAGGCGCGGCTTACCGCCGAGGACTTCGCGCGGCGGAAGTCGGCCGACGCTCGAAACTCGGGAGGCAAGGCCAGCAGCCGCGGAAAGTCCGAGCCGGGTTGGACGCTCAGCTCTCCGTGGGAAATGCTGCGCCGGTAGAGTTAGCAAGGGAAAGCCGAAATTGGCCAGCCGGGGGCTTGCCGGTGCGGACCACTTTGTGCCATATTTCACGATCTTTGGGGCCGGCAAGGGTGCTGTCACGGCGCACCGGCACCTGGCATAGCGACGGAAAGGCTTGCTGCGGCAAGGTTTCCGTCGCAGGGCGGCCTCCCGCTGGGCGACGACAGTGGCACAGTTTTTCAACGAAGAACTACTGCACCGGCTGGCCGGTTGGTTCGGCAGTTCCGTCGGCCCGAATTTCTGGCTGGGCTATGTCCTCGCGGCTGCGGTGCACATCGTCCTGCTGATCCACGTCGTTGCGGTCGGGGCGCTGATCTTTATCTGGCTGGAGCGAAAGGTCGCCGGCCGCATTCAGGACCGCCTCGGCCCGACGCGCGTCGGCGGCAAGTTTGGCTGGCTGCAAACGCTGGCCGACGGCATCAAGCTGATCGCCAAGGAAGACATCACGCCGAAGGACGCCGATCCGCTGCTGTTCAAGCTCGCCCCGTACGTGAGTTTTGCCGCCAGCTTCTCGGCGTACATGGCGCTGCCCTTCGCCAACGGCTGGGCGGCCCAGGAAGTCAACGTCGCGGTGTTCTTCATCGTGGCCGTGCTGGGCGTCGAGATCTTTGGCGTGATCCTGGCCGGCTATGCGTCCGGCTCAAAATGGTCGCTGTTCGGTGCGATGCGCGAAGCGGCCCAAGTCGTGAGCTATGAGGTGCCGATCGGCCTGTGCGTTGTGGTGCCGGTGCTGATTGTCGGCTCGATGAACCTGGTGACGATCGGCGAGGCCCAGGCGGGCCTACTGACGAACTGGCTGATCTTCCACGACCCCGCGACGTTTTGCATCTTCTTCGTCTATTTCACGTGCGCCGTTGCCAGCGTGAACCGCGCCCCGTTCGACCTGGCCGAGGCCGAGAGTGAGCTCGTCGCCGGCTTCCACACCGAGTACTCCGGCCTGCGGTGGAGCTTCTTCTTCATGGCCGAATATGGCTCGATGTTCCTGGTCAGCGGGCTGGCGGCGATCCTGTTCTACGGCGGCTGGAACGGGCCGATCCCGATTTTCCATTGGCTCCCCGGCTTTTTCGGCTTGGAAGCTGCGCCGGGCGGGGGCTGGGCCTACGTGCAAGGCGAGACAAGCTGGAGGGTCCTCGGCTACATCGCACAAGTCGCCGGCGTGCTGAATTTCATCATCAAGTCCTGCCTGTTTGTGATTGTGATGATGTGGGTCCGCTGGACGCTGCCGCGTTTGCGGATCGACCAGGTGATGACGACCTGCCTGAAGTACTGCGTGCCGCTGGGGGCGGCGTTCTTCGTCGGCGCGATGTTTTGGAAGCTGCTGGGCATTCCGTTCATCAACGACATCGCCCCCTTCCGCGGGCAAACGCTGGCCGACGTGCGGGAGAACTGGGTGCTCGTGCCGGAACCGGTCGCAGCCGCCAAGCCCGCCTCGGACGAACCCCAGCCAATGCCTGAACCTGCGCATCCCACGCCGCCCGCCGCCACAACGACCACTCACCACTCACCACGCACTTCCGCCACCCTGACCTCCCAGGAGACCGCGCCATGACGCTGCTCCTGGCCGCCATCCACTGGCACTCGGTGACGTTCCTGTTTTTCGCACTGGTCGCGTGCGCGTTCGCCGTGGCGGTGGTGGCGACGAGCAACGTCGTGCGGATGGCGTTTTACCTGACGCTTTCGCTGGGCGCGACCTCCGGCCTGTTCTTCCTGGCCGGCGCGCCGTTCGTCGGCGCGATGCAGTTGATGATCTACGTGGGCGGCACGCTGGTGCTCTTGATTTTCGGCGTCATGCTCACCGCCCAGGCCCGCTTCATCTCGATGAAGACCAGCGGCGGCGAATGGGTGATGGCGGCGGTGCTCGGCGCGAGTCTCTTGGGGCTGCTGGTGGCGACGGGCTTCAGCATCGAGTCGTGGAGGAAACCGCGGGCCGATCTGGCCGCGGTCACGCTCGCCGACGGCCAGACGAGCACGCCCATCGGCATGGCTTTGACGGGCGTGCGCGTCGATAAGCTCAGCGAACCAAGTGCGGCCCGCCGGCACGGGATGTCGGGCTACCTGTTTCCGTTCGTGATCATCTCGATGCACCTCTTGGTCGTATTGATCGGCGCGGGCTACATGGCCCGCACCAAGCGGGTTGGCTCGCGGATGGCCCTGGAGAGGGCGGCCCCGGCGACGCCGCGCATCCGCCGCCGGTCGTTTGCCGTCGCGGGCGGGCTCATTTCGGGGATCGTCGTCAACCTGGCGCTGGCCATTGCCTGTTTTGCCTGGTGGCTTAGGCCGCCCGCGGCAGCGGCGAGCGGTAATTCGCTGCTCGGTCAAATTCAGATTCTCCTGGAGCCGGCATCCGGTTGGCTCTGGCCGGTGCTGGGCGGCCTGTTCGCGGCGAATGTGCTTTTGCTCGTCATCGTTTACCTCTGGCAGTCGTGGGCGGTTATCGGGCTGGTGGCGATTCCGCTGGCCCAGGCGGCCGCGATCGCCAATGCAGGTCTGGGTAACGTGCCCGCGGTCGCCTTCGCCCTGCTGGCTTTAGCGCCTGTCGTGCTCTTGATCGTGCTGATGTGCTCGGGCCCGCGGCCGACGATGTGGGAGCAAATGGACTAGCCGGAATGAATCCCTTTACCGAACCCATCACCGTTTCGCATTACCTGGCAGCCGGGGCGGTTCTGTTTGTTGCCGGCGCGATCTGCATGGCGACGAAGCGGAACGCCCTGGGTGTGCTGATGGGGATTGAGCTCGTGCTCAACGGCGCGAACCTCAACTTCGTGGCCTTCGGCAGCAAGTTCCTGCGGACCGACACGCTGGGCCTCGACGGCGAATTGATCGCCCTGTTCGTGATTGTGCTGGCCGCCGCGGAGGCCGCCGTCGCCCTGGCCATCGCCCTCAACTTTTACAACAACCACACCACGATCGACGTCGATCAGGCGGACGAGCTCAAAGGCTGATGCCCTCCCCTTCCCTGCTGCATTTGATCCTCGGCGCGGCGGTGCTCCTGCCGCTGGGCTCGTTCGTGGTCATTTTGCTCTGCGCAAAGTGGCTGGGCGACAAGGCGGGTCTGGTGGCGACAGCGGCAATTCTCTCCTCGGGCTTGCTCTCGTTCGGGGCCTTTGGCATCTGGGTGTACGCCCACTTTCCGCAGCCGGTGCATCACGAGAAGCACGCCGAACATCCGCGTCCTCTGGCAAGCGATCATCACCCGTCGCCCGCGCCCGAAGGCAAGCACAGCCGCGTCGCCGATGCTCCGCTGAACTTCGTCAGTTTCGCCCAGGAGCCAGCGGAGAAGAGCAAAACCGCGGATCACCCCCCGGCTGCGGCAGCGGCGAGCGCCGAACCTGAATCGGCGGCACCGGGAAACGCCCATCACACTGAGCGGCCGGTCTATACGGGCGAGTATTACACGCTGGGCCAGTTCGGCCCGTTGCGGATTACAATCAGCTACTACATCGACGCCCTGACGATCGCCATGTTCTGCATGGTGACGTTGATCGCCACCTTGATCCACGTCTACGCCATCGGCTACATGCACGACGAGCTGTCGCCGGTGACCGACAAGGAAGTGGTCCTCTCGAGCGGCGAAGTGCTGCACCGGCCCGGCCGCTACCCGCGGTTTTTTCAGTACCTGTCGCTGTTCTGCTTCAGCATGCTCGGCCTGGTGCTGTCCGGAAACATCGCGATGGTGTTCGTGTTCTGGGAGCTGGTGGGCATCTGCTCCTATTTCCTGATTGGCTTTTACATTGAGCGACAGAGCGCGAGCAACGCCGCCAACAAGGCGTTCATCGTCAACCGCGTCGGCGACTTCGGCATGATCATCGGCCTGTTGGTGATCTGGTCCACGCTGGGCACGTTTGCCTTCGGCGACGTCGATACCGACCGCGACGGCACAAAGGAACCGGGGATCTTTTCCCTGGTCCGCCCCGAGCCAAATCATGCGCTGATCGTGCCGGATGAAATGGTGAAGGCCGACGCCTACGAGGAAATCGCCGGAGTCTATTCCGACCACTCTACGGACGCGGACGGACTCAGCCGCTCGCAATCGGAAGTTGCCTCGCGGGTCAGCGGCTGGCGGGCCAAGGGTTACGGTTACTGGCTGCTGGTGCTGGCTGGCGTCGGCATCTTCTGCGGCTGCGTGGGGAAGAGTGCCCAGTTCCCGCTCCACGTCTGGTTGCCGGACGCCATGGAAGGACCGACGCCGGTCTCGGCGCTGGTCCACTCGGCGACGATGGTCGCCGCCGGCGTGTATCTCGTGGGCCGCTTCTTCCCGGTCTTCACGCCGGAGGTCTTGCTTGTCATCGCGGTCATCGGCACGATCACGATGCTGCTGGGGGCGTCGATCGCCTTCGCCGCCTACGACATCAAGCGCGTGCTAGCCTATTCGACGGTCAGCCAGCTCGGACTGATGATGCTGGCCCTGGGCGTCGGCGGCTGGGCGGCCGGCATGATGCACCTGATCACGCACGCCTTCTTCAAGAGCCTGCTGTTCATGTGCTCCGGCTCGGTGATTCACGCCGTCCATACCAACGACCTGCGGAAGATGGGCGGCCTGTTCAACAAAATGCCCGTCACCGCGATCACGATGCTCATCGGCTGCCTGGCGATCGCCGGCGTCGCCGTGCCCTTCGTGGTCGGCTTCAGCGGCTATTACTCCAAGGACGCGATCCTGGAGCAGGCCCTCTCGTTCTGGCAATTCAACGGCACGCCTCAAGCCGGCGTGTTCTTCATCCTGGCGGTGTTCGGCGCGGCGCTGACGACCTGCTACATGTTCCGGATGTGGTTCCTGACCTTCGTCGGCCAGCCGCGCGACCAGCACGCCTATGACCACGCCCACGAATCGCCGCCGGTGATGTACCTGCCGCTGGTGATCCTGGCCATTTTTGCCGTCAGCGTCGCCTGGAACATCGCCCTGCTCGGCTATGGCCTGATCGCCGCCGCGTTTTTCATTCTGCTGGGAATTCAGCAGGGCTGGTTCCAACGCTCCGCCGCGGCGGCACATGGCCACGACGATCACGGGCACGGTCACGATGA
>DASRJB010000541.1:0-15047 GCA_035649715.1 Pirellulaceae bacterium | reverse complement strand
GGCAGCCGCCCGCGCCAAAGGGAACTATACTGCAAATAGCGTACCAATGTTCACAACTCGGCCGCGGTCCGCTCGCCGCCGCGCGACCGCAGGTATTTGTCAACGGCGCCGGGATCTGTGAGCCGGTGGGACAGATCGCTGCCCAGCGCCTGAAAAACCTGCGCATACCTGGCCCGCAGCTCGTCCTGGGTAAGTGGCGACGCGCGGCCCAGGACCGGCAGTCGCTGCCGCCACTCGAGCGACTGCAGCAGCTCGCGGCGGAGAAAGTCCCACACGTCCAGGGCGGAATGCGGCGCCAGGCCGATGGCCAGCGAAATCGACAGCTCGCGGGCCTCGGCCCGGTGCCAATAGCCCGACGGAATGTAGAGCCAGCTGCCGGGCTGGAGATCGCAGCGCCACAGCGGCATGATCTCGCGCTCGAACTGCATGTCGGCGGGCAGCGTCTCTTCCAGGGGCCAGGGGTTCACGGTGTTCTTGCGCAGGGCGTATTGCTTGCGGCCGACGGTCTGCACGATGAACACTTCCTCGGCGTCATAGTGCCAGCCGAAGCCGAACTCGCCGGCGGGCGTGCAGTAGAGGTGTACGTTGACGACCGAAGCGAAATCGCGCTCGAATGCCGCCGCGAGCCGCGCGAGTCGAGCGTCGTGCCGCTCGGCGTGCCGCACGAGCAGCGTGTATCCCTCCTGGACCAGCCTGGTTGCCGCGGCGGCATCGCGCGGCAAATCGCCCGCGTAGCGCTCGTTACGGCGGCAGATGAAAACGTCTGCGCCGCTCTCGCCTAGCAGCGCGGTCAGCGTGCCCCAGTCGGCCAGCGCCGCCGCCTGGAAAGCGCCGCCGGCCGAAAACGGCAGCCGCTGGTAATAGTCGAGCACAAACCGCGACAGGCTGGTTTGGCCGAGCAGCGTTTGCAGGTCCATATTCACATTGACCGCGGTCGGTCTCAATCTTGCAGCTCGGCGGCAAAAGCCTTGGCATTCAGCTCCGAGCCGGTCGCGTAGCGCGTGACGTCGTTCCAGCTCCGCAGCGCCCCTTGCGAGAAGAGCTTCTCGCGCAGGTACTTTCCCACGCGCGCTTCGCGGGTGTAGATCGCATCTGCGGCATCGCTGCGATTCAGGACCTCCTTGGCGATCGACGCGTGCAACTGGCACGCGAAGAGCTGGCCCAGCAGGTAGTTGTGGTAGTAAGCCGGGGCCGAGACGACGTGGATCTTGCTGGCGTAGTCGGGGGCGTTCCGCTCGGGTGGCCGCCGCACACCTTGATATTTCTCCACCAGGTCCCACCAGAGCTTATTCAGATCCTGCGACGGGTCCCGGTACAACTCCTTCTCGAACCGGAACATTACCTGTGCCCAGCGCGAGAAGATCAGCAGCCGGTCGCGGCGCATTTCCGCGGCGGAGGCGCTGAATTTCTCGGGCTCGGTGACCTCGACGCCGTAGGCGCGGAGCCACTCGGCGCTCTTGGAAAAACGCTCGAACATCATCGCCAACCCTTCGGTGCACAGAGTGTGAGCGTCGCTGCGGAGGGCCCACGGCAGCTCGGCCGGAATGTTCTTGCTCGAATAGACCGAGTGCCCCAACTCGTGCAGCATCGTGCTCATCCAATATTCGGTGGGGCGAATGTTGCCCAGCACGCGTACGTCCCCCGCGCGGTCGATGTCGGTGCAGAAGGCATGCGGGCTCTTGCCCCGCTTCTCGTACAGATCGCTCTTGGCCAGGACGTCGTCGATCGGCAGCCCGATGCCGGCGTAAAACTCGCGGCAAATCCGCTGGATGTCGGCGTCGGCGAATGGCTGGTCCAGATCGGCCTCGTAGACCGCCGGCGCTTCCTGGAAGAACGGATCGTGATAGTGCCAGGGCATCAGCTGCTGGGGCTTTAGCGCGTAGCTCGCGGCCAGCTTTTCGTCGATCCGCGACTTGGCCCGGTCGAACGGCTGCCGCGTCAATTCGTCAAGCTCGTCGAAAATCTTGAGGACCTGCGCCTGGGTCAGCTCGGTCAGGTGCAGCTGTAGCGCGTGGTAATCGGGAAAGCCCAGCCCCGTGGCCGCTTCATTTCGCAATCGCACCAGGTCTTTCAGCTCGTTTTCGACCTCCGCGCCGACGCGCTTGGACGCTTCCCAGACGGCCTGCCGCTCCTGGCTGTCCTTGGATTTCTGGAGGACCTGCCGCACCTCGCCGTCGGTGAGCGACTTTCCCTTCACTTGCGCCCGGAACACATTGAATGCCTTTTCAATGGCGTTGGCCTTGGCGGTCATCCGCCGCAAGAGCGCAGGGTCCACCTGCTTGTCGAGGTATTGCAGGTAGAGGACGTCGATCGTGCGGCGGAGCACTGGATCGGCGATCTTTCCAGCTTGGATTTGCTTCAGGCGATTGAACTGCTGCTTGTCGGAGAGCGCCTCGTTGATCTTGTTCTCGGCCTCTTCCTTGGCGGCAAAATCCTCGTCCTGGCCCGTGATGTTGGCGGTCCACCAGGCGCGAGCCGACGCGATTTGCAGCGGCTGGATCTTGCGCTCGTGCTCGCGCACGAATTCCTGGGCTTGTGTGCCGACGTCTTGCGACGAGACGCTCGTCGCCGCACCGACAACCATCCACATGGTTAGCGCTCCCCGCAGGATTGCAGCTTTGAACGACATGACCGCTCCTCACGAATTTGACACGGCTGGCTGGAACGAGTTGCTCGAACCAATGTAACTGGAAATTTGACTCGACAGGGCAGAACCACGATATTGGTGGCGGAGAATTCTGATGGCTGCGGCTCGCTGGGTGACGCTGACGGCAATTCTTGCAGCCTGCGGCCAGGTCGCGTGGGCCCAAGAGGGCACCCAGGCGATCGCTCCGCGGCAGGCGATCCAGCTCTTCAACGGCCGCGACCTGAGCGGACTGACGACGTGGCTCAAAGAGAGCCAGCGCGAAGATCCGAGCCGAGTCTTCCGCGTCACCGAGGGGATGATCCACTTGACGGGCGGCGGCAACGGCTACGTCGCGACGGCCAAGGAATATCGCGACTACCGGCTGGTCGTCGAATACAAGTGGGGCCAGCGGACCGACGGCGGCAAGTACGTCCGCAATTCGGGCATCCTGCTGCATGCCACTGGCCCCGATGGCGGCGCGGGCGGGGCGTGGCCGAGCTGCATCGAGTGCCAGCTCGCCCAGGGCTGCGTCGGCGACATCATCGTGATTCGCGGCAAGGATGAGCAGGGGGAACCGATTCCCGTCCGCGTCACGGCCGAGACGGAGCTCGCGCCCGACGGCCGCCGCCGTCGCTGGAAGGAAGGGGGCGAAGCGCTCACGTTTCCGCCCACGCGCGGGCAGCTCTGGTGGTCGCGGCACGACTGGGACTTCAAGGAGCTGCTCGACACCCGCGGCAAGGAAGACGTCGAAAGCCCGCTGGGCGACTGGACCCGCGTCGAGTGCATCGCCGACGGCAGCAAGCTCACGATCAAGGTCAACGGCCAGACGGTCAACGAGTGCCGCGAGGTGTTTCCCGCCGCCGGCCGGATTCTGCTCCAGACCGAAGGGCACGAGATTTACTTTCGCAAGTTCGAAATCCAGCCAGTCTCGTTTAACCCGTAGCCGGAGGCGCAGGCGGCGCAGGCCGTTCGCGGAGCCGTCGCCTCCGGCTCCGGGTTAAACGACAATAGGAATCATCCATGACGAACAACACTCGCCGGCAGTTCCTGGAAAAGTCCTCGCTCGCCGTCGCCGGCTCGCTGGCGACGCTCGCGCTGGCGCCGCGCGTCCACGCCGCGGGCAGCGACGTGCTCAAGGTCGGCCTGATCGGCTGCGGCGGGCGCGGCAGCGGCGCGGCGTCGCAGGCCCTCAAGGCCGATTCCGGGGCGCGGCTCTGGGCGATGGGGGACGCCTTCGAGGACCGCATCGATCTCAGCCTGCAGAGCCTGCAGAAGATCGAGGAGGTCGCCCCCAAGCTCGACGTGGCCAAGGAACGGCGGTTCGTCGGCTTCGACGCCTATAAAGAGGTCATCGCTTGCTGCGACGTGGTCCTGCTCACCACGCCGCCGCAGTTCCGCCCGCTGCACCTGGCAGCCGCGGTCGCCGCCGGCAAGCACATCTTCGCCGAGAAGCCGGTGGCGGTCGATGCGCCGGGCGTGCGGAGAGTTCTCGACATTTGCGAACAGGCCAAAGCCAAGAACCTCTCGGTCGTATCGGGCCTCTGCCTCCGCTACGACTGGCGGTTCCAGGAGATCGTCAAGCGGATCCACGATGGCCAGATCGGCAAGCCGCTGGCCCTGCAAGCCAACGACTACCGCGGCGGCATTTGGGTCAAGCCGCGGCAGCCCGACTGGAGCGACATGACCTACCAGATGCGGAACTGGTACTACTTCACCTGGCTGTCGGGCGACTTCAACGTCGAGCAGCACGTGCACTTCCTCGACGTCTGCGCGTGGATCATGAAGAACCAATATCCGACGAAGGCCGTTGGACTGGGTGGGCGGCAGGTCCGCACCGGCAAGGACTACGGCAACATCTACGACCACTTCAGCGTCACCTACGAATACGACGACGGCACGAAGGTGTTCAGCAACTGCCGGCAGATTCCCAACTGCGTCGGCGACATGAGCGCCCACGTGCTGGGCACCAAGGGCACGGCCCGCATCAACGAGCGCAAGCGGGGTATGCTGCTGAAGACCGACGCCGGCGACTGGGCCTACGACGGGCCGGAGAACAACCTCTACCAGACCGAGCACGACGAGCTGTTCGCCGCGATCCGCAACGGCAAGCCGCTCAACAACGGCGAGTACATGGCCAAGAGCACGCTGCTGGCTGTGATGGGCCGGATGGCCGCCTACACCGGCGAAGCCATCACCTGGGACATGGCCTTCAATTCCAAGGAAGATCTCACCCCGCCGGCCTACGACTGGAACATCAAGCTGCCGGAGCCCCCGGTGGCGATTCCAGGGGTGACGAAGTTCGTGTGAGCTGTCATTGGTCACTTGTCATTGGCCTCTTCAAATGACCATTACGAGTGACAAGTGACAAATCCGGCAAAGCCGCCTCCATCGCGCCAGACGGTCTGGGGCGCGCGTCAAACATTTCCGGCGGCGCAAGAGTGGTGAGCTATGTTTTTGGCGGATGGCGTACAGCCCTCCGCAACTAGCCCCCTCGTTGTCCCCGGAATGCTGCGATGAAGCCCCTGGCCACGACTGCCCGCACGGCCGACGCCGCGAAGGCCGAAGAGTTCGACCAGCTCAAGCGAAAAATCCACAACAAGCTGGTCGATAAGCTCGATCTGAACCGCGTCGGCGAGCTCCAAGGCGACGTGCTGCGGCGGGAAATCCGCCTGGTCGTCGAGCACCTCTGCGACACCGAGGAGACCTTCCTCAACCGGGCCGAGCGCGAGCGCTTGATCGAGGAGGTCCTCGACGAAACGTTCGGCCTGGGGCCGCTGGAAATGCTGCTCAAGGACCACACGATCAGCGACATCCTGATCAACGGCCCGAAGAACATCTATGTCGAGCGCCGCGGCAAGTTGGAGAAGACTTCCGTCGAGTTTCGCGACAACGCTCACCTGCTGCAAATCATCGACCGGATCGTGTCGAAAGTCGGCCGACGCGTGGACGAAGTCTGCCCGATGGTGGACGCCCGCCTGACCGACGGCTCCCGCGTGAACGC
The DNA here is from genome assembly GCA_035649715.1 of Pirellulaceae bacterium. Classification (GTDB taxonomy): domain Bacteria; phylum Planctomycetota; class Planctomycetia; order Pirellulales; family Pirellulaceae; genus CAYLLN01. Next base: position 9,420 of record DASRJB010000541.1, on the reverse strand, counting down.
GATCATTCCGCCGCTGGCCCTGGACGGCGCGGCGGTCTCGATTCGCCGTTTCGGCAGCAATCCGCTCAAGCTCGAAGACCTGTTGAACTTCAAGGCCCTGACGCCCGAAATGGTCATGCTCCTGGAAGGGGCGATCAAGGCCCGGCTGAACATGATCATCGCCGGCGGCACGGGTTCCGGCAAAACCACGCTGCTCAACACGCTGTCGAGCTTCATCCCGAACACCGACCGCATCGTCACGATCGAGGACGCGGCCGAACTTCAGCTCCAGCAGGATCACATCGTGCGGCTGGAGACCCGGCCGCCAAACATCGAAGGCAAGGGCGCGATCACCGCCACGGACCTGGTGAAAAACGCCCTGCGTATGCGTCCCGAGCGGATCATCATCGGCGAATGCCGCGGACCCGAAACGCTGGACATGCTGCAAGCCATGAACACGGGCCACGACGGCTCGCTGACGACGCTGCACGCCAATACGCCCCGCGACGCGATCGCCCGCCTCGAGACGATGATCATGATGTCCGGCTTCGAGCTGCCGATCAAAGCCATGCGGCAGCAGATCGCCAGCGCCGTGCACCTGCTCATTCAGGCCAACCGCCTGCAGGGCGGCATCCGCCGCGTCACCAACATCACCGAGGTCTGCGGCATGGAGCAGGACACGGTGGTGATGCAGGACATTTACAAGTACGTGCAAGAAGGCATCGATGAGACGGGACGGGCCCGCGGCCATTTCGAGGCCACCGGCATCCGCCCCACGTTCATGAGCAAGCTCGAATCGGCCGGCGTGCGGCTGCCGTCGCTGGCCTTCAAGCAGCGGACCATGCTCGTGGACTAACCCCACTCTAGCCCCATCGTTCGTTATGGTCGTCACCATCCTGATCGTCGGCGCGGCGTTCATCGGCGTGGCCTGTCTCGTCGGCGGCGTCGCGACCCTCGTCCTCCGCAGCAGCGGCGACGCCGAGATCGAGAACCGTCTGGACGTGCTCACCGGCGCGACCTCGCCCACGGCGGGCAAAGGCAAAGCCAACGAGCCGGCGCTGCTCGCGTCGCCCCTGAACGACGTGCCGAACTTCATGGAGGTGTTCGTCAAGCGGTTCTTCAACCTCCGCGCCTTCCTCCAGCAGGCCGACACCCAGATGTCGCCGCTGAAGTTCATCGTGATCTCGCTGGCCATGGGTTTCGGCACGGCGGTGCTGCTGCCGATCCTGCGGGCGCCGGTGGCCGTTGCGCCGCTGGGCCTGATGGTGGGCAGCATTCCCTTCGTGCTGCTGTTCTTCAAGCGCAAGCGGCGTCTGGCGGCGTTCGGCAAGCAGTTGCCCGAAGCGCTGGAATTGATCGGCCGGGCCCTTCGCGCCGGTCACAGTTTGGCCTCCGGATTCAAGCTGGTGGCCGACGAAATGGGCGCACCGATCGCCACCGAGTTCGAGCGCTGCTATGAGGCTCAGAACCTGGGCGTGCCGCTGGAAGACGCCATCGAGGAAATGACCAACCGCGTGCCGAACCTCGACCTGCGGTTCTTCGCCACAGCGGTCATCCTGCAGCGGCAGACGGGCGGCGACCTGGCGGAAATCCTCGACAAGATCGGCCGCCTCGTCCGCGAGCGGTTCGTCATCTGGGGCCAGATCCAGTCGCTGACCGGCGAAGGCCGCCTGTCGGGCATCGTGCTCCTGGCCTTGCCGCCGTGCCTGTTCGTTGTGATGTGGTACCTCAACCCCGGCTATTCGATGACGCTGTTCACCGATCCGATGGGCCATCAGATGCTCGCCGGGGCGATCGTATTGCAGGTCCTCGGCGCCCTGATCATTCGTAAGATCGTGAATATCAAGGTCTAGGGAATAAAGTCCAAAGAATCAAAGAACTGAGACTTCCTCGTACTCGAGTCTGCCATGTTCGTCCAAATCTTTAATAGCCCGATGGTTACCCAACTGGCCGTGTTCGGCCTGTTCGCGGCGCTGGCCTGGCTGGCGTTCGACTGGTTCACCGGCAGCGGCTCGCGCATGGAACAGCGGCTGGAGGACTTCAAGGACCCGCTGTCCCGCAAGCGGCGCGACGAGCTGGGCCCGGGCAAGAAGAAGCAGGACGCCATGTCCCGCATGCTCGAGGCCTCGGCCCCCGTGCTTTCCAAGCCCCTCAGGCCGAAGACCGAGAAAGAGCAGAGCAAGCTCAAGCTGAAGCTCTCGCACGCTGGCTTCCGTAGCGAGGCTGCCCCGCAGATCTTCCTGGGGATGAAGTTCATCATGCTGGTCGTCGGCGTCCTCTTGGGCGGCGGCACCACGCTGGCCATCATGGGCCTTTCGACCGGCTCGCTGTTCCGCGTCGTGATGATCGCCGGTGGCATGTTCTATTTCCCCGACCTGGTGGTGTTCTACCTGGGGAAAAAACGGAAAGAGAAGATCTTCCTGGGCCTGCCCGACGCGCTGGACCTGATGGTGGTTTGCGTCGAAGCCGGCCTGGGCCTGGACCAGGCGCTCCGCAAAGTCGCCGAAGAAATGAAAAAGTCCTACCGCACGATCTCCGAGGAGTTCAACCTGTGCAACCTGCACCTGCAAATGGGTCGAGCCAAGCACCAGGTGCTCCAGGAGCTGGGCATCCGCAGCGGCGTCGATGACCTCCGCGCACTGGCCTCGATCCTGATTCAGGCCGACAAGTTCGGCTCGTCGATCGCCCAGGCCCTCCGCGTGCAGAGCGACTCGATGCGGACCCGCCGCAAGCAACTCGCCGAAGAGAGGGCCGCCAAGACCGCGGTGAAGCTCATCTTCCCGCTGGTGCTCTTCATCTTCCCCGGCATCTTCGTCGTGCTCGTCGGCCCCGCGGCGATCGTGATGGTCCGCGAGATGTTCCCGGCGATGAACGGCGGCGGGTAATGAATAGGGCTAGGGCCTAGGGACTAAGGCTGGGGTGTAGAGTTGAATCGTCTCTAGCCCTAACCCCCAGCCCTAGCCCTGCTCAGCGCTTCATCACCTTGAACGCGCAGTTGCTCCCCCAGCCTTGCTTGAATGCGAGGTGGATGTAGAGCATCGCCAGCGGCTCCAGGTAGCGGGCGCTGGCCAGCGGGCCGGCATCGACGGGCTCGAAGCCGATGTCGACGATCAGCTTCTGGACGACGGCCTTGGCCGCGGCGTCGTCGCCGCAATAGAACATCGCCGCCCGGTGGTCGGCGAACTGCGGATCGTTCATCACTTTCACGCTGGCCGTGTTGAACGCCTTGACGACGCGGGCCGAAGGTGCAGCCGCGGCGATCTGCTCGGCAGCGGACGTGGAGTGCCCCAGCTCGATGCCCGACAGGTCCGGCAGCAGCGGGTTCGTGCAATCGATGACCGGCCGGCCGCGCAGGTCGCCTAACTCGGAAAGAGTCTGCCGCGCCACGGACCACGGAACCGCCAGCAGGATCGCTTCTGCATTGGCGACTGCCTGGGCCGGCGAGCAGGCCTTCGCCGCAGAGCCGCATTTCTCCACGATTTGCAGCACTTTCTCGCTCTGCGGCTGCCGTGAGCCGAACGTCACGCCGTGGCCGGCCTTCGCCCAGCGCGCCCCGAGGGCCGCGCCGACCGCGCCGGTGCCTAGAATCGCGACCTTCAAGGATGCACCTCCGAGTCCCCTGTTGGGCAGGGCGGCTTCATCGTAACCTTTTTGGAGCATTTCGTGAGGCGGAGCGAAAGGTCCATTCACCCAGATCAGTCAGGAGTCAGTTCGGTGCCCGCCCATCGTTTCGCCCTCAGCCTTGTGCTTTCGCTTGGCGGCCTCGTCCTCCTTTCACCGGCTTACGGCCAGAATGCCCTCGCGCCGCCGGCCGCGGCCGCGGTGGCCGAAGACGATCACGCCCACGCCGGCCAGGCATCGATCGGCAGGACGCTGCCGATCTGGACGGTGATTCCGTTCGTCGTGCTGCTGCTGTGCATCGCCATCCTGCCGCTGGCCGCTGGGCACTGGTGGGAGCACAACAACAACAAGCTGCTGGTCTCCGGCCTGCTGGGGGCCCTGGTCGCCGGGTACGTGCTGATCGCGTTTGGCCAGCGCGGCGCCGCCGCCCTGGAGCACGTGCTGACGGAGTACGTCTCCTTCCTGCTGCTACTCGGCGCGCTGTACCTGATCAGCGGCGGCGTCTACGTCAAAGGCTCGCTCAGCGGGACGCCGCTGGCAAATACCAGCCTGCTGGCGCTCGGCGCGGTGCTGGCCAGCTTCATCGGCACGACCGGGGCCTCCGTGCTGCTCGTGCGGCCCTTGCTCCGGGCCAATCAATCCCGCGTCACCAAGGCCCACATCGTTGTCTTTTTCATTTTCATCGTCTCCAACTGCGGCGGGCTGCTCACGCCACTGGGCGATCCGCCCCTGTTCATGGGCTTCACCGCCGGCGTGCCATTCGAGTGGACGCTGCAGCATCTTTGGCCGCAGTGGCTGGCAGTCAACCTGGCCCTCCTCGTGATCTTTCACCTCTGGGACGAAGTCATCTTCAACATGGAGGAAAAGGCCCGGCCCGGCTCGCAGCTCGAGGAAGTCCTGAAGCACGAGCCGCTGGGCATCCGCGGCGGCCTGAACTTCCTGTTCCTGGCCGGCGTCGTGGCGGCGGTCTATTTCAAGGGCGTTTACAACTGGCCCTGGGGCGTGCAGGAAGCAATCCTGGCCGCGCTGGCGGCCCTGGCCTATCTGACGACGGCGGCGGAAAACCGGAGAGCAAACAAGTTTTCGTTCGGTCCCATCCTGGAAGTCGCGTATCTGTTCGTCGGCATTTTCGTCACGATGACTCCCGCCCTGCAGATTCTCAACGCCTGGGGGGGCGGGGAGCGCGAAGTGCTCGGCATGCAGTTCACTATGACGCGGCCCTGGCAGTTCTTCTGGGCCAGCGGCTCGCTGTCGAGCTTTCTCGACAACGCGCCGACTTATATCACGATGGCCGCGACGGCAGCCGGCTTGCACCACGTCCCCGCCCGGGGCCAGTATCTGGCTGAATTCCTGGCCAAAGGGCCAGAGACTGCCGCGCTATTGGCCGCCATCTCCTGCGGCGCGGTCTTCATGGGCGCCAACACCTACATCGGCAACGGACCGAACTTCATGGTCAAAGCCATCGCCGAAGAAAACGGCGTCCAGATGCCCAGCTTCTTCGGCTACATGGCGTATAGCTGCGGAATCTTGATTCCGATTTTCGTCGTCGTGACCTTTGTGTTTTTCAGTTCGTAGAAAATCCAAGAACCGAAGAACCGAAGAACCAATCTGCTTTGGTTCTTTGGTTCTTGGGATTTGTTGCCCGCAGGGCGCAACAAAAAAGCCCCCGAAACAAGCAGCGTCCAAGGGGGGCGATGGACACTACGGATTCCGGGAGCGATTGGACGGTCAGCGCCACGTCCTTGTGACGCCGGGCCGTACGCAGCCGAAGAGGCGAAGCCAAAAGCCGCGCCGGCCTCCTTGCCAGCACTTGCCTCCAGCGGCCCGCGGAACGCACTCGTGACACGTTCCAGGTGCGAGCCCAACCTCGCGGCTGCTCTGTTTATCGCACTTGAACGGCGGCATGGCCGCCAAGCGTGGGCAGGAAGATAGGCCAACGTCCAAAATGGGTCAAGGCTGATTTTGGCCGTGAAAAGTGAGTGGTGAGTGGTCGGTGGTGAGTGGTGGAATTGATGTTGACGCAATCACCCCTGACTACTCACCACTCACTCCTCCCACGCACACCAGCTGCTTCTCGCCGCGGATAAAAATCTGGCCCTGCGAGATGGCGGGCGAAGAATAGCAGAATTCGCCCAGCGGGTTTTCGGCCACGACGTCGAGCTTCGGTCCGGGACGCACAACCTTCGTCGTACCGTCGTCGGCGGTGAGATACACCAGCCCGCCGGCTGTCACGAGCGAGCCGCTGTAGTGGTTGCCCAGCCGCTCCTGCCACAAGCGCTCGCCGGTAGCCGCCACGAAGCAGTTCGCGGTGCCGCGGTCGTCGGCGACGATCAGATAGCCGCCCGCCACGACCGGCGACGGCACGTAGCACTTGGCGCTGGTCTCGCGCCAGGCGATGTGCGTGTCGGTCACGTTGCCGCTGCCGTCGGGGCGGATGCCCAGCACGTGATAATCGGGAAAGCCGGCGGCCATGAAGAACAGCTTGCCGTCGAACACCATCGAGGCCACGTACTGCTCGGTTGGCCCCTGGATCGACCAGTGAGTCGAGCCGTCGCGGGGATTGAGGCTGACGACGCTCTTGCTGCCCGAAAAGACGAGCTGCGTGCGGCCGGCGACATCGCGGATGATCGGCGTAACGTAGCTCCGCGTCTTGTGTTCGCGGGGACTGCTCCAGACCTTTTCGCCGGTCGATTTCTTGAGGGCCACGATGTACCCATCGCCGTCGTGGTCGCCGTTCAGGATCACCAGGTCTTCGAACAGCACCGGGCTGGCGCAATAGCCGTGGGCGCTGATGAAATCGCCCGCCCGCACCAGCCACCGCTGCTTGCCGCTGAAGTCGTAGGCGGCCACGACCATCTTCCCGGGCGTCACCGGCCGGACGTTGCTCACGTTGGGCGCGGGAATCGTGTGCCCATCGACTTCCAGGAACGAAACGTAAATCGAGTCGCCGTCGGTCGCCGGCGTGCTGGAGGCAAAGCTGTTCAGCGCGTGCTTCGTCTCCAGGGGCGCGCGGACCACCGCCTGCCGCCAAAGCTCCTTCCCGCTCTTGCGGTCCAGGCACAGCAGCAGTCGTTCCTGCGAGTCGGGCAAGCAGGTGACGAGAATTACCCGGTCCTGCCACACGATCGGCGACGCGTGAGCGATGCCCGGCACGGCGACCTTCCACGCGATGTTCTCGCCCATGGTCGCGTTCCACTTCACCGGAACGTTCGCCTCGAGACTCGTCCCGTCGCCGCGCGGCCCGCGCCAGCCTGGCCAGTTCTCGGCCGCGGCGGGTGACGCCATCGCGACGAACAGACCGAGCAAACATCCAGTCAACAACCGTCGCATCGCTAATCCTCGTTCACGAGTTCCATCAGGCAAAACCCGAGGCTCTAACATAGATCAACCGGCGTGGATGCTCAACCGAAGTGGCACCGCCCGCGGCCGGGCGGCTAAGATCAAGCTTGATGAAACTCACGACGCGCGTTTACGAATTGGAGCCGAATTGGCTGCTGATCTGCTTCAAGGGGCATAAGCCGCCAAGCGAGAATCGGGCCTTCTGGTTCCAGCGCACGCTCCGCGATTATCTCGGCGACCACCCCGATCGTCACGTGCGGCGAATCGAGACGATTCAAGACAACGGCGAATTGCTGGGCCTGCATGTCTGGCTGGAAGTGCAGCCGCAGCCCGGCAAGCGCAAAGAGCTGCCGGTCAAGATTCACCATCAATTGTTCTGCGAGATGCAGCCGGAGCACATGGAGGCCCTGCTGCATTACGCTTACGACATCTTCTTCCGCCACGAGGCGGGCAGCGGCGTGCTGGCGGTCGTCAGCCGCGGCGGCAAGGTCGTCCTCTTCGACCGCGGCAAGGAGAAGTGCTTTGTCGTGCCGCTGGCCGAGCTGCGAAACCTGCCGGCCGAAGCGCTGGCCAAACTCCGCCAGTGGCAGTCGGAACCGACAACCCCGTACTTCACGATCGAACTGGGCGGCTTTGAACTCTCGTAACGCCTGCTGACTCACCTGCCGTGCTGGAACGCGAAGAATACATCGAACAGGCCCATCTCTTCCGCACGCTCGCCGAGCGGATCGCCGACAACGTCCCGATGCAGGACCTGCTGGCCTACGCCAGGCAGGAAATCCTCTCGACGACGCGGCTGCCCTTGGCGATCGACTTTCTCTTGAGCGAGCTGCGGCACACGGGCATGATGAATTCGGCGATGGCCCGCCTGCCCCACTATTTCACGCCGTTTCAGACCTACGTCATGCGCGAGGCCGAGGCGGAGCGCGGCCGTTTCGACCTGCGGATCGCGATTCACATCCTGCGGCACGAGGCCGAATACCGCGCGAAATCGCCGGCGCCGCAGGGGCTGTTCCTGTTTCACTTCGAGTGCCTCTGCCGCAACCGGCTGAAGTACGATCCGGGGCTGGCCGCGGTCGCCGCGGACCCGCTGTACGACGCCGACTGGCGGCAGTGGATCGACGAGCTGCGGACGCGGATCGGGATGGTCGATTTCGCCGACATGATCTACGTCCGCAGCCAGTTCAACCTCGTGCACCGCACGCGGCCTAACGAGCCGCCGCCGGTCGCGGAAAAGCCGGTGCTGTTCGGCGAGAAAGAGGGCCAGATCGCCTGGGCCAACCGCCGCAAGGATCCGCTTTACCTTTTCGCCGCGCTCCAGCGGCACCTGGGCTATCCGGTCGTCCCGCGGCCCAAACGGCCCGACGAATCGGTGAACCTGCTGCCGCTCCTCAACCTCCGCGTCGAGCGGCTGGAAGCCCGCCTGAAGCTTCTCGAGGAAGAAGGCAAGGGTGGCATCGACCTCCGCAAGCTCTACGGCCAGAGCGACCGCCCGCTGCCCAACGTGCCGCCGCCCGACGATTTGTAGGTCCCGCCTGCCGGGCGGGACCTGGGCAGCGCGGTGCGGTCGAGTTCTCGGGAACACCCCTGGTCGCTGCGCTTCCCGAAAGGCCCCTTCCGGCAGAAGGGGCCTACTCGTAGGCCGAGCTCGTTGCGGCTCTAGGCTAGGACTTCGCGGACGATCCGGCCATGCACGTCGGTGAGGCGGAAGTGGCGGCCCTGGAATTTGAAGGTCAGCCGCTCGTGGTCGATGCCCAACAGGTGCAGGATGGTGGCCTGGAAGTCGTGGACGTGGACGGGGTTCTCGGCGACGTTGTGGGCAAAGTCGTCGGAGGCGCCGAAGCTGAAGCCGCGCTTCACGCCGCCGCCGGCCATCCAGAGCGTAAAGCAGTAGGGATGGTGGTCGCGGCCGAGCGTCTTCTTGTCATTGATGTCTCCCTGGCAGAACGGCGTGCGGCCGAACTCGCCGCCCCAGATGACGAGCGTCTCGTCCAACAGGCCGCGCTGCTTGAGGTCCTGAACCAGCGCGGCCGAAGGCTGATCGGTGTCGCGGCACTGAATCTCGAACTGCGTCGCCAGGTTGCGGTGGTGGTCCCAGCCGGCGTGAAAGCACTGCACGAACCGCACGCCGCGCTCGACCAGGCGGCGGGCCAGGAGGCAGTTGTAGGCGAACGAGCCGGGCCGCCGCACGTCCGGGCCGTACAGGTCGAGGACGTGCTGCGGCTCGCTGGCCAGGTCGGTCAGCTCCGGCACGCTGGACTGCATCTGGTAAGCCATCTCGTACTGCGCGATGCGAGTGGCGATCTCCGGATCGCCTACGGCCGCCAGCTTCTGCTCGTTGAGCGTTCGCAGGTCGTCGAGCAGCCCGCGGCGAACCTCGCGGCTGATCCCCGGCGGATTCGAAAGATAGAGTACCGGCTCGCCCGCGCCGCGGAATTTCACGCCCTGATATTTCGTGGGCAAAAAGCCGCTGCCCCAATA
>DASRJB010000540.1:0-7129 GCA_035649715.1 Pirellulaceae bacterium | reverse complement strand
TGGGCTGGGGAACCGATTACTACATGGAAAACTTGCAATCTTCAGGCGTTTCGGTGAGTCGCTTTTCGCAACATTTGAGAAGCTTGGACCTTTCGCCCGCTCAGGCATGCAGTCTGGGATTAGAGATCTTGATATATGTCGATTCGCTTGAATCTAAGCATCCGGAGAAAAAACCAAATTCCGCTCGCGTCGCGGGGCAGGTGAGGAACTGTCGAGATGCGGGACTTTGGCTCTGGTTTTGGGGCTGGCTTGGTTGCCGAATCTTCTCCGCGGATTAAGTCCGCGGCGATCGGCCTTTCGCAAACGAGTCCGCCCCAAGTGGCTGATCAGCTGGGCGACAGTGACATCGTGCCCGAATAGCGCTGTTCACTCCCCCGCGGCTACTTTTGGGGTTCGCCCCGCGCGCTGCGTCCGGCGCGGGCCGCTGGTTGGCGCCTTTTCGGCCTGCCCCATGATTTCATACAGAAACCGGCTGGGGATCGTGTCCCGCGGCTTGCCCCATTTCATGCGCGTAAGGGAGAGCGAGAGGGTCAGGCGCTCCATCGCGCGAGTGACGCCGACGTAGCAGAGGCGGCGCTCTTCCTCGACGTCGTCGCTCTCGCCGAGGCTGCGGTGGTGCGGGAGGATGCCCTCTTCCAGGCCGACCATATAGACGTGCGGAAACTCCAGGCCCTTGGCCGAGTGCAGCGTCATCAGGGCCACGGCGTTCTTGGCGAGCTGTTTTTCCTTCTCGTCGGCCATGTCTTGCTGGCCGAGCGTGACCTCGTCGATGAAGCCGCCGAGCGTCGGCCGCTTCGTGCCGCGCTCGTAAATGCCCAGCGCGTTGACGACCTCCTCGACCGATTGCCAGCGGGCCTGCTGCTCGTTCGGATCGCTGTAGAGCCGCTTCAGCTCCGCTTCGTAGCCGATTTCGGCAATCAGCCGGCGGACGAGAGCGACGAGCACTCCCTCTCCCTTTGGGAGAGGGCCGGGGTGAGGGCTTTCAAGCTGACGATGATATTTCTCAATAAGCATTCCGAATCTGCCAACCGCCTCTTGAGCCGACGGCACACGGAGTGTGCCTGCTACTTTCATCACCTCCCACACCGGCCGCCCGCGGCTGACCGCTTCCTTGAGCAGCGACTCGATCGTCTTCTCGCCAATGCCGCGGGGCGGGTTGTTGATGATCCGCAAGAGCGACACCTCGTCCTCGGGCCGCTCGATTACCCGCAGATACGCCAGGATGTCCTTGACCTCCTTGCGGTCGAAGAACGACTGGCTGCCCAGGATCACGTACGGTATTTTTGCCTTCCGCAGCTCCGTCTCAAACGCCCGCGGCTGCTCGTTGGTGCGAAACAGGATCGCAAAGTCCTTCGGCTGCAAGCGGTCGCCCTCGATTCGGCGGCGGATGTCGGCGACGGTCTGGCCGGCTTCATCGGTTTCGCTGGGAAACTGCAAAATCCGCGGCGGCTCGCCGCCGGCGCGGGCCGCCTGCAGCGTTTTGTCGTGCCGGACCTTGTTGAAATGGATCAGCCGGTTGGCGATCTCCAGAATCGCCGCCGTCGAACGGTAGTTCCAATCCAGGCGGATCACCTTGGCATCCGGCCAGTCCTGGCCGAACCGCAGGATGTGCCGCACTTCGGCTCCGCGCCAGCCGTAGATCGACTGGTCGTCGTCGCCGACGACGCACAGGTTGCGGTGCTCAGCAGCGAGGGCCTTGATGATGCGGTATTGGACGCCGCTGGTGTCCTGGTACTCATCGACCAGCACGTGATCGAAGAGCGCGGCCTCTTCCTTCCGCGCGGCCGAATGCTTGCCGAACAGCTCCTCGGTCAAAAGAAGCAAGTCGTCAAAATCCATCGCGCCGGCGTTTTGCAGCGATTTCTGATAGCGGCGGTAGCCCATCGCCGCGAGATGCTCCTTGTCGCTTTGAGCCGCCTTCGAGGCTTCCGCCGGGCGCAGGGCATGCGTCTTCCAGCGGCTGATCAGGAACAGCAAGTCCGCCGGTCGCAGCGATTCGCTAGGGACGCGGATTTCGCGCAAGACGCCACGGGCCAGGCTCTCCTGGTCGCCGCGGTCGTAGATCGCAAACCGTTCGGGATAGCCCAGCTTCCGGGCGTGCCGCCGCAGCACGCGGACGCAGTGCGAGTGGAACGTGCTGATCTTCGGCCGCTCTTTCAGCTTGCCCAGGAGTCCGCCGATCCGCTCCTGCATCTCCGCCGCCGCCTTGTTGGTGAAAGTAACCGCCAGAATCCGCTCCGGCCGCGTACGGTGCTTGATCAGGTTCGCAATCCGGAACGTCACGACCCTGGTCTTGCCGCTGCCTGCCCCGGCCAGGACCAGCATCGGCCCGGCCAGCGTGTTCACCGCTTCCTGCTGTGCTGGATTAAGGCCGGACATAGTCGGGAGTCGGGAGTCGGGAGTCCGTGTCGTCTGCATTTCTGCCGACTCCCGACCCCCGGCCTACAGTTCCATCTTGAACGGACAAAGATTCTCGACGCCGCTGGCCGTCACCACGTAGTCGTTCTCCAGCCGCATTCCGGCCCGCAGCTGCTGCTCGTCGTACAGGCCGGGCTCGCAAGTGAAGACGTCGCCGACTTCGAACGTGTCGCTCCAATGCGGGTTGAGGTGTGGCGCTTCGTGCGGAAACAGGCCGATGCCGTGGCCGAGGTGGTGGTTGAAGATGCCGACCGGGGCTTCGTTGAGAATCGCCTGGGCCTCGTGAAACAGCTCCTGGCAATTCTTGCCGGGCCTGGCCGCCTTCTCGACGTGCTGGAAGACCTTCATCACGTGGGTCCAGGCGGTCTGCTGCACTTCGGTCGGCCGCCGGTTGACGGCGATGGCCCGCGAGTTGTCGGCAAAGTAGCCGCGAAAGGCCGGGCCGAGATCGAGAATGTACAGCTCGCCGTCTTGCGCCCGGCGGTTGTTCCGCGGCGGACCGCCGCGGGCCCCGCACTGATAGTCGTTGCCGGTCCCCGTCAGCATTTCGCCGAACTCCTGGACGGCCGCGGCCTGCAAGCGGTTGAAGACTTCGATCTCCGTGATGCCCGGCTCGATGATCTGCCGGGCCAGAGCGTACATCTTTTCCGTGCCGGCGATCGCCTGCTTGATGCGGGCCAATTCATCGGCATCTTTGCGGCGGCGCAGCCGGAACAGCGCCGGCTCGATATCGATCCGCTCTCCGGGCAGCGCCGCCAGGTGCGACGTGAAGCAGGAGAATTCGACGCCGATCCGCTTGAAGCCGGTCTTTCCTGATAAGGCCTTCAGCAGCTCCACGCTCGACGCCTCGCGCTGGTCGTTGCGCAGCGTGCTGTGCCACTGGGCTTCGTAGTTCACGATCTCGTGCGCCGCCACTTCCAGGATCGGCTTCCGCGGCGCGACGACCAGCAGATGACCGTCGGCGCGCAGCACGGCGGCCGGCGACATCGTCCAGGGGTACCGCGCGCCGGAGAGCCACTGCACGTGCTCGATCGTCTGCACGATGACCAGGTCGAGCTTCAGCCGCTGCATTTCGGCCAGCAGGCGTTTCTGCCTCCCGCGGGGGTACTCGGCGTTAAAATCGAGGAGGGACATCGTAGTGGGGCAGGCTTTCCAGCCTGCCAGGTTTGTGGGGCAGGCTGGAAAGCCTGCCCCACTTAGGAAGTTTCGGCTAACCTATCGCAGCCCGCCCCACCCCGCCAGCGGGTCGAATCACGAGCCCAACATGCCCCGCACCATCGCCATCGGCGACATTCACGGCTGCTCGGCGGCGCTCCGCGCCTTGATCGCGGCAATTCAACCGGAGGCGGACGATACGCTGGTGCCGCTCGGGGATTACGTCGATCGCGGACCCGACAGCCGCGGGGCGATCGAGCTGGTGTTGGAATTGGAGCAGCAGTGCCGCGTCGTGCCGATCCTGGGAAACCACGAGCTGATGCTGCTCGACGCCCTGGCCAATCCACGCGTGATCGGACCCTGGTCGGAATGCGGCGGCGATGCGACGGTCCGCAGCTACGCTTCGCTGGCCGCCATCCCACCCGAGCATCTCGATTTCATTCGCCGCTGCCGGCGGTATTACGAGACGCCGACGCACTTTTTCGTCCACGCCAATTACGCCGCCGATATTCCTCTCGATGAGCAGCCCGACTACCTGCTCTTTTGGGAGCACCTCTTTTTGCACACCCCACCGGCGCACGAGAACGGCAAAATCGCGGTGGTCGGCCACACCTCGCAAAAGACCGGCGAGATCTTTGACCTCGGCCACGTCGTGTGCATCGACACCTTCTGCCACGGCGGTGGCTGGCTGACGGCGCTGGAGGTGCAGTCGGGCCGTGTTTGGCAGGCGGACCGGTCGGGACGCTTGAGAGACGGAGCGAAGGAGTGACAGAGAGACGGAGGGAAGGAGCGACGGAGCGACATACACGCGTTCGCTCATTTCCCTCCTTCGCTCCGTCCCTCTGTCTCTCCGTCATCGGTCCATCGGGCTTGGCGCGGCGCTGCCAAGACAGCCAGACTAAAACCATGCTCCTCACCGAACCGCTGCCGCAGGTCAAGCCGCTATTCATCGGGCCGCTGCTGGTCGATCCGCCGATCTTGCAGGCGCCGATGGCGGGCTACACCAACTACGCCTTCCGGCAGATCGTCCGCGAATACGGCGGCGTCGGATTGCAGGCGACCGAGATGGTTTCGGCCCGCGGCTTCGTCTGGATGGACCAGAACGAGGCCGAGCATCCCGAGCGGCTGTGGGGCGTGAAAGAGGAGCCGCGGCCGCTGGCCGTGCAGATGTGGGACAACGACCCGGAGACTCTGGCGAAGGTCGGCGAGCGGCTGGCCAATGAATACCAGGTCAGCGTCGTCGATATCAACTTCGGCTGCCCGGTGAAGGACGTGACCGAAAAGGCCCACAGCGGCTCGTACCTGCTGAAGTTCCCCGAGCGGATTCACGCGATTGTGTCGAAGGTGGTCGAGGTCTGCCGGCCGACGCCGGTGACGGCCAAGATTCGCCTGGGCTGCACGCGCGATCGGCTGACTTGCTTCGAGGTCGCCCAAGCCGTCGAGGCGGCCGGCGCGGCGGCGCTGACGGTACACGGCCGCGTGGCCGCCGACTTTTTCAAGGGCACGGCCGACTGGAACCAGATTGCGGAAATCAAGCAGCACCTCGCGCGGATTCCGCTGATCGGCAACGGCGACCTCGATTCGGCCGAAAAAGTGGTCGAGGCGTTCCGCCGCTATGGCGTGGATGGCGTGATGATCGCTCGGGCGTCGCTCGGCCGGCCGTGGCTGTTCGCGCAGGCGGCCGCCGCCCTGCGCGGCGAGCCGATCCCACCCGAGCCGACGCTCGCCGAGCAGAAGGAGTGCCTGCTCTGGCACTACGAGCTCTGCTGCCGCCGCTTCGGCGACGAAAAGGGTACGCAGCTGATGCGGAAGTTCGCCTGCAACTACGCCCAAGGCAAAACCGGCGCCCGCTTCTTCCGCACGCACGTGGCCCACGTCGCCACCCGCGCTGACTTCCTCGCTGTCGTCGAGCATTATTTCCCGCGGGAGTAGTCACCGGCCGCCGAAACAACGGCCGCCCTTTTCCGCTTGACGCTAGATAGCGGGCGAAGATACTTAACCACGCTTGTCTGCCCTCGCTGGCTGCTGCGCTGGTTCTGTCACCCGGAGGCCCGGATGTCGCAACTGTTCGCCAAGAAGTCGCTCAAGGTCCTGCTCGCCGACATGGAGAGCGACAATCGCCTCAAGCGGGCGCTGGGACCGGTCACGCTGACGTCCTTGGGCATCGGGGCGGTGATTGGCGCGGGCATCTTCGCCGCGACAGGCGCGGCGGCACACAATACGGCCGGACCAGCGCTGATGGTCTCGTACATGGTCGCCGGACTGGCGTGCATCTTTGCCGCGCTGTGCTACGCGGAGTTTGCCTCGATGGCGCCGGTTGCAGGCAGCGCCTATACGTATGCCTACACGACAATGGGCGAGCTTTTCGCCTGGATCATAGGCTGGGACCTCGTCCTCGAATATGCGGTAGGCGCGAGCACGGTCGCCAATGCCTGGTCGGGCTATTTTCAGAAGGTGCTCAAGGGCATCGGCATCCATATCCCAGAGGCGCTCGGCAAGGCGCCGCTCGATTGGAACCACGACGCAAAATGGGGCGACCCAGCGAACTGGATCACTTTTACTGGTTCCTATGTCAATCTGCCCGCGGTCATCATCGTCGCGATTGTCACGGCGATTCTGGTGAAAGGCATCAGCGAATCGGCCGGGTTCAACGCGCTGATGGTCTTTATCAAGGTCGCCGCGGTGCTGTTTGTCGTCCTCGTCGGCGCCTTCTACATCAATCCCGCCAACTGGACTCAGGTCACCGCGCCGGATGGCCGCTACGGCTTCGCTCCGTACGGCTGGGGCGGGTTCAGCTTCTTCGGCATCAAACAGTTAACGATCGGACAGGTCGTGGAAGGCCGGCCGGTCGGCATGCTGGCCGGCGCGGCCCTGATTTTTTTCGCCTATATCGGCTTCGATTCCGTTAGCACTCACGCCGAGGAGGCGAAGAATCCGAAGCGAGACGTTCCAATCGGGATCGTCGCCTCGCTGGTCATCTGCACCATCCTCTACGTCGCCGTCGTCGCCGTGCTGACCGGCATGGTGCCGTACTACAAGATCGACATCAACGCGGGCGTCTCCAGTGCGTTCGCCGAACGAGGCCTGAAGTGGGCCGAATTCATCGTCGCCACGGCCGGCGTGGCCGGCATTACCAGCGTGCTGCTGGTCATGATGCTGTCCGGCCCGCGCGTCTTCCTGGCGATGGCCCGCGACGGGCTCGTCCCCAAGGCCTTCTTCGCCGACGTGCATCCGACGTTTCGCACTCCGTGGAAGAGCACCATCGCCATCGGCATCTTTGTGGCGGTGCTGGCAGGGCTGTTGCCGATCAACGCCTTGCTGGAACTGACCAACATCGGTACGCTGTTCGCCTTTGTCGTTGTCTGCGCCGCGGTCCTGGTCATGCGGCGGATCAACCCCGAGGCACACCGGCCCTTCCGCTGCCCGCTGGTCCCTGTCATCCCCGTGCTGGGCATCCTTCTGTGCCTGATGCTGATGATGTCGCTGCCCGTGGGCAATTGGATGCGGCTGTTCGGCTGGATGATCATCGGCCTGATCATCTACTTCAGCTACAGCC
>DASRJB010000539.1:0-2972 GCA_035649715.1 Pirellulaceae bacterium | reverse complement strand
CCCGAGCTGGTCGAGTCGCGCTACGACGACGCCTTCCTCTATCTCAATACGCACTGCAAGAAGCGTTCGCTGATTGTGCTGGTCAGCAACGTGATCGACGAGGTGAACGCCCACCAGATCGAGAGCTACCTGCGGAACCTGGTCGGCCGGCACCTGCCGCTGGGTGTGCTGCTGCGGGATCACCAGCTGTTCGACGCCGCCGACCGCGAGCCGTCCGGCGACGAGCAGCTCTACCAGGCCGCCGCCGCCGCGGAGATTCTCACCTGGCGGCACCAGATCCTCCGCGACCTGGAGCGCCACGGCATCCTCGCCCTCGACGTCTTTCCTGAAGACATGACCGCGCCCCTGGTGAACAGCTATCTTGAAATCAAAGCGCGGCACCTGCTGTAGGCCAGCGTCCGCTTACGGACAACACACATATTTTTTGTCGCAGTTCTGCGCTAGTCATCCACGGCGGTGAATATTTCCAAACCGGCGGCCGCAACCTTGGGCCGGCGGCGGGGTTAAACCTTCGCGGCGTTCGTCCGCAATCCCTTCGGAGTCTAATCCGCGTCACGAAAGGACCCATCATGCATCGCTCGACTTGCCTATATGGGGCGGTTCTCGGCTGCCTGTCCTGGTTGTTGGTTGGCGCTGCCTGGGGGCAGGATTGGCCGCAGTGGCGCGGCCCCAATCGCGACGGGAAAGTCACGGGCTTCAAAGCCCCAGCGACCTGGCCGAAGGAGCTGAAAGAGAAGTGGAAGACGACCGTTGGCGACGGCGTCTCCACGCCCGCCCTGGTGGGCGATCGGCTGTACGTATTCACCCGCGAGGGCGGCGAAGAAGTGATCCGCTGCCTGAACGCGGCGGACGGCAAGGAAATCTGGCAAGACAAGTACGCCGGGGAGCCGGCGACGGGCTCGGCGGGCGGATTTCCCGGCCCGCGCAGCTCGCCGGCCGTAGCTGACGGCAAGGTCGTCACGCTGGGGGTGCGCGGCGTCGTATCCTGCCTGGAAGCCGCCAGCGGCAAGCTGCTGTGGCGAAAGGACGACTACCCGGGCCTCGCGCCGCAGTTCTTTGCGTCCAGCTCGCCGCTCATACAGGACGGCGTGGTCTTCGTTCAATTGGGCGGCGTCGAGGCCGGTCGGGGCTTCGTCGGCGGCGGCGGCCGCGGCACGGGCGGCGTCATCGCCTACGACCTGTCCACGGGCGCGAAGAAATGGGAATGGAAGGGCGACGCGCCGGCCTACGGCTCGCCCATCCTGGCGACGGTCGCCGGCGAGAAGACGCTGCTGATGCCGACCGCCGGCAACATGGCCGCGCTGGGCACGGCCGACGGCAAGCAGCTCTGGTTCGTCAGCTATACGCAAGGCCGCTACAACGCCGCGACGCCGATCGTCACCGGCGACACGGTCATCTACGGCGGCCTGCAAGTCGGCATGTCGGCCGAGAAGCTCGCCAAGAAAGGCAGCGAGCTGGAGGGCACCATCGTTTGGACCAACGACCAGCATTCGCTGATCTACAACACGCCCGTGCTCAAGGACGGCAAGCTCTACGGCCTCTCCACGACCAGCAATTTGTTCTGCCTCGACGCCGAGACCGGCAAGACCGCCTGGTCCGCTCCTCTGAATCCCGGAGCAGCGGGCGCAGCCGCACCGGCACCGGCCAAAGCCGGCGGTGGCGGCGGATTCGGTGGCGGCGCCGGCGGCGGATTTGGAGGGGGCGGCGGCGGTGGGAAGGGCAAAGGTGGCGGCGGACGCGGCGGCTTTGGCAACACTGCCGGCTACGGCTCGGTCGTCGATGCCGGCTCCGTATTGTTCGCCCTCTCGCCGGCCGGCTCGCTGGTCGTCTATGAGCCCAATCCGACCGAGTACAAGGAGCTCGCCCGGTACAAAGTCGCGGAAGCCGGCACGTACGCCTATCCGATCATCGCCGGCAATCGCATCTTCATCAAAGACGCCACCGCGGTGAAGCTGCTCGCGATTGAGTGAAGTCCTTGACCGCGTTCCCCTTGGACTACTACGATCAAAGGAGAGTCATCGCCACGCCATACGCAGCGGTCCGCCATGCCCGGCCCAACCTCAGTCGATGCCATAAGTCGTGACAGCGACGCAGGTTGCGGCGGCAATGGAGCGCCGTCGGGCACGATCGTCCGCAATGGTACCGTCCTGGCGGCCGTCGATTTTCCGCGCATCGAGCGGGCGGTGCGCGAGATTCTCGCTGCGGTCGGCGAAGATCCCGACCGCGAAGGGCTCGTCGAAACGCCGGCCCGCGTGGCCCGGATGTACGCCGAGATGTTCAGCGGTCTCGCACAGGACCCGCGCGAGCACACGCAGAAGTTTTTCTCCGAACAGTACGACGAGGTCGTGTTGGTCCGCGACATCAGCTTTTGCAGCATGTGCGAGCATCACCTATTGCCGTTCATCGGCACGGCACACGTGGCATACATTCCCAACGGCAAGGTGATCGGCCTGTCGAAGATCGCCCGCGTCGTCGAGGTCATCTCGCGCCGCCCGCAGGTCCAGGAGCGGATGACCGAGGAGATCGCCAACCTGCTCGTGGGCGAACTGGGGGCCAAAGGAGTGGCCGTGGTCATCGAGGCCTCGCACAGTTGCATGACGATCCGCGGCGTGAAGAAGCCGGGGAGCGTGATGGTCACGTCGGCCATGAAGGGACTCTTCCGCTCGAACCTTTCGACGCGAGCCGAGATCATGCAGTTGATTTATGGGAGTCGGACATAGGCGGTCGTCAGTGGTCAGTCGTCAGTGGTCATTCGGGAGGGCGAGGCTCCCGCCGAGCCGTGCGTGGTGAGTAGTGAGTAGGTGAGTGGTGAAACGAGTCCAAAGTCCAAGGTCCAAAGTCCCAGGTTGCTGACTTTGGACCTTGGACTTTGGACCTTGGACTCTTTGCTTGTTCAGCCAAATCCTCGTCGAGTTCCTGTTTCGCCTGACGCTCGGCGTGGCCGTGGCGATGGGGCTCACGCCCGCTGCGCA
>DASRJB010000538.1:0-2693 GCA_035649715.1 Pirellulaceae bacterium | reverse complement strand
GCCGTCGCCGGCCGCGGGAACTGTGCCGCTTACCAGGACCCAACAGGCGCTGCCGTCCGGCCAATGCTGGAGGACCTTGGTCTGGCACGTGGCAGGAGAGTGGCCCGCGGCCCGCAGTTGTGCCGATCCGCCACGCCATTTTCCCAGCGGCAACGGTACGCCAAAGCTCAGCGGGACGGCCTGCTCGGACGGGCTGCCCCAGATGCGCAGCGGCACGACCAGCTGAGCCGTGCGGCGCGAGGGCGGTGACTCTATCTCAACGAGCGACATGTTGTTCAGCCGACGAGAGCTTCGCTCGCCGCCGGTTCCTGTAAGTTCGAGGCGGCGGACGCAGGGTGCTGCGACTGCGCCAGACCGGCGACGGCGATTGCTGCCGCCCTCGACCATGAATGCCGGTCGATGACCCATTGCCGCGCAGCCTTGCCCAGCGCTTCGCGCCGCGGCTGATCGGCCCACAGCGCCAGCAACTCGCTGACCCATTGGCGCTCGCTGCCGGCGATCACGAGCGGCCGCTCGGCCGGCAGCACCAGCCCGTTGCAAGCCCGCCGCGAGCCGATGATCGGCCGTGCCATGCTCGCCGCCTCGAGCAGCTTGTTCTTAATCCCGCCGCCGCTTTGAAACGGCAGGACCACGACCTGGCTTTTGGCGATCTCAGCCCGCAAATCCGGCAGATTCGCCTTCAGGCGGATTCCCAGCTGCTGGGAAAGCCGCTGGACCACCGCCGTCGGCTGAAAGCCAAACACCCTCAGCTCCGCCGCCGGCTGTCGCTCGCGGACCCGCGGCCAGACGCGCCGGCCGAACCACTCCAGGGCTTGAATGTTCGGCTCGAAATCCAGCCGCCCCCAAAAAACGCAGCTGTGCTCATCGGCGGCCACGTCATGCGGCCGGTAATGCTCGGTATCGACCCCGTTCGGCGCGACATCGACGTGGCGAATGCCCGCCAGCCACCGCATCGCTCGCCGGTCAGCCTGTGACACGACCCAGGCCCGATCGATCAACTTACGGAACGCAAACTCGTACAGCCCTTTCACCGCCGCGGACGGCACGTGCGCCCACGTGCCGCGATCCAGCAGCCGCACGAGGGATAGGTGATGCCAGACCCATTCGTCGGCTGCATACCAGACACGCTGGGCCTTCCGGACGGCGCCCAGAAGTGGCAGCACTTCCAGGCCCACCACGACGACCGCGTCGGCGGAAGACTGCTCTGCCTGCTTGCCGATCGCCCGAATGTCCCGCTCTTCGATGCCCCAATACGAGCGAAACCGCTCCTGCAAGCCCCGCAAGAGCGGCTGACCGTTTTCCGCACGGCTTGCCGCCTCGCCCCACGTCCAGCGGTTGGCCAGCATCAATCCTGCCACCGCCTGCTCGCTCGGCGGCTCGGCCGTGGTCAGCGAGACCTCGTGCCCCGCTTCGGCCAGCGCCCGCATCATGTGATACGTATGCACGTCGTGCCCGCTGCCGCGCGGCCACGCCAGCGCCGATTTGACGAAGAGAAATCGCATTTTTAGCTTGCCTCGGCCGCGCTCATCGTGGCCCACCCTTTCCACCACCGCAGTGCCTCGAAACCGGCTCGCAGCGGCCCCACCAGGAGCCGCTGCCGCCGGGCCCACGGCCCATAGTGCCCGCGCCAAGCGTCGGCCACGCCCTCCAAAACCGCGAGGGCCGCGTCGTCCTGGCCTTGCTCACGCTCCAGGCAATACCGCCAATACGCGTACCGGTAGTAATGCAGCCACGACTGCCGTCCGCCGCGGCTGGCCCCGTGCGTCGGCCTGTGCGGGCCGACGTGCGTCCGCAGCAGCAGGTGCAGGTTCCGCGCGTCGTAATACCGCTGAATCCGCTGCCCCGACCGCTTGAAGCTCGCAGAATGCTTGTGCCATACCAGCGACTGCCCGATCACGCCGCAGCGAAAGCCCGCCTCCCGAGCCCGCAGACAATAGTCCGATTCCTCATGAATCAGAAAGAACCGCTCGTCGATCAGCCCGATCCGATCCGCCACCTCGCGCCGAATCGCGATGCAGCAGCCGTTGACGATGTCCACCTCCCGCACCGCCGGCTGCTCGGCGTCCAGCGGCACCGCCTCGCGGCTGAAGAACCCCGCGTCGCGCTCGTGGTTAAACAGCACGCCGTCGGTCTGCACCAGGGCCGGCTCGTTCATTTCGTTAATGACGGGCCCCAGAATACCGATCTCGGGATTCGCCGCGGCTGCCGCGACCACCCGCTCGACGAGCTGCGGGCTGACGACCGTGTCGTTATTGAGCAGCACGACCAGGTCCGCCCCGGCGATCAGCGCCGCCTTCAGTCCCACGTTGTTGCCGCCCGCCCAGCCGGCGTTGACCGGATTCATCATCACCCGGCACCAGCCAAAACGCTCGTTCAGCACCACCCGCGGATCGACCTGCGACGCATTATCGACCACCACGGTCGTCAGCCGCGGATACTCGATCTTCGCGATCGACTCCAGGCACGCGCAGGTATCCTCCAGCCCGTTGTAGTTGACCAGCACAATCCAAACGTTTGGCTGCATCGGTCTGTCCCCTGACGCCTGTCCCCTGCTGAACCCTGAACCCGAACCCTGAACCCTATCCAGTCACTGCCCACTTGATCCTCCGCAGCCCGCCGGTCACCGGCGCGGGCAGCCAGCACAGCGCCTCGTACGCCGCGCTCCCCGCGGTCAGGCCGCCGGCCCGCCGCAA
>DASRJB010000537.1:0-6465 GCA_035649715.1 Pirellulaceae bacterium | reverse complement strand
ACTCATCTTTTTCAAAGGGGTCGAGATTATGAAGTCATCGTGGAATAAGTGGCTGGCGTGCGGCCTGGTCGCCGCGTCGGCCGTGTGGGCTGGCCCGTGGGCCAGCGGACAGTCTGTGCCCGTGCAAGTGCGGCGGCCCCGTGTCGTGGAGGAGGTCGATGGCGACTTCCTGATTCGCCTGGCCGAAGGCGGGGCCGGTGAGGCCGAGGATAAGGACGCGCTGCCGACGTCCGACTATTGGATAGGCATTGCGCTGGGGGGAGAGTTGCCCGCGATCGTCCGGCAGCAGCTCGGCCTGGAGCACGGACTGGCCGTCGCCGATGTAATGGCCGACAGCCCGGCCGCCAAGGCCAAATTTCAGACGAACGACATCCTGATCAAGGCCGGCGACGCCAACCTGAAAGGCGCGGCCGACTTGATCAAGGCGGTAGATGCCGCCAAGGAAAGGGAGCTGGCGATCATCATCCTCCGCGGCGGCAAGGAGCAGACGATCAAGGTCGCACCGATCAAGCGGCCCAAGACGGAAGCCGACTCGGGCTCGGGCAGCAACTTCTCACTCCGCGCCGTAGCGCCCGACGTGCAGGCAGAGATCAAGAAGCTGGAGGAAGCTCTCAGCCAGCTCAAGGACAAGACCGGCGCTGCACCGCTGGGCCTGATGCTCGCCCGGCCTGCCGTCGTACCGCCCACGGTTGCGGGAAAGTATTACAGCGTCCTGAATTCCACCGACCTGCCCAAGGATGTGACGATCAGCATCACGAAGAAGGGCGATGAGCCGGCGAAGATTCACGTCGAGAAGGACGGCAAGACGTGGGACGTGACGGAGGAGAAGCTGGGCGACCTGCCCGAGGATTTGCGGTCGCACGTGCAGCAGTTTCTCGGCCACCGCTTGTCGCTGAAACTGCCCGGAGCGGTGGGTGGGTCCGGTCCGAACACGATTCGCTATGGATACGGCCGCACGCCGGCCGCGCCCGGAACTCCGGTCCCTGCGGCGCGCCCCGTTCCGCCCGCGCCGCCGGCGCCTCCCGCGTCTCCCAGGCCGCCGCAGGCTGTCGCGCCTCCGATTCCTGCGCAGCCGCAATACGCCCCGCTACGCACCTACCGCCTTGAAACGGCAGGCGGCGGCGGCGTGGAAGGCAAGCTGGACGCGATCATGAAGAAGCTCGATCAACTCGAGAGCAAGTCGGTCGAGCAGCTGGAGAAGGAAGTCAAGCAGCTGCGCAAAGAGCTGGACGAGCTGCGCGGCAAGTCGCCCGGCGAGAAGGCCAAGGGCGAGTAGTCTTCCGGTCGCCTGATAAACGAAATCGCCGGCGGCCCCCAAGCAGCCGCCGGCGACTGAGTGTGAAAACGGACTCCATTCCGGTTGGCAAAGGTCGAATTCTGCTGGGGGCACGGTGCTTCGCGCCCCCCCGTATTGGTCGTGGGGGAATCAGCCGGCGAGCCGGGCGAGGTCGTCGTCGCCTGGAGCGCCGACGGCCCAGATTTCCAGCGCGGGCGCGCCGAACAAGAGCCGGGCGAGATCTTCGCGGCGCTGCTGCGCGGCTTCGGCACGAGCACTGCGCTCGGCGGGCGACCAGGCGTCGCGAATCCGCTGGCGGCGGGCATCGCGCATCGAGCCGCGAACGTCGCTGCTTCGCAATTCGCGACGAGAAATCGTGGATTGTCGCATGGCTGAGGCTCCTTCCGGCGTGGGTTCAAATAGACCGGCCGTTATGTTGCTGGCACCTGATTGCGAATCGCGTGCCAATTTTCGAGCGATCGAAGATGCGCACGAAAAAGCCCCGCCGGATTTCGCCGACGGGGCCGATGCTCGAGTCGCCACTGCTCGCGGGCGGCGAGTGTGTCGCCGCCGCGACGACGTGTCTCAGTGCAAGACCGGCTAGTTGTTGTTCCCGCGCCGGCCGCGGCCCGTGCTAAGCGTCGAGACGTCGAACGCCGGACCCTTCAGGGCCGTGTACTTCGACTTCTGCTCGGCAGTGAGCAAGGCCTCGGCCTTGGTGTCGCGTTCCTTGTTCAGTTCGGCCCGCTTGGCTCGCGCTTCCTGCTGATCGGTGCCGGGGTTAAACAGCTCGCGCTGCTTGGCTGTGTATTCGGTCGCCAGGTCGGCCAGCTTTTTCTTCTGGTCGTCGGTCAGCTTGAGCTCGGCAGCGACATCCGCGGTGGCCAGCGCTTCCGAACCCTGAGCCTGGATCTGGATTTGCTTCAGCCGCTTGATGCTGTCGGCCCCGACGATGGCCTGGAGCTTGGGAGTGTATTCCGTGTTCACCTTGGCCGAGGCTTCGGTGGTCTTCTTCGTGTACTCCGCCAGTTTGGCAGCCCGTTCAGCCTCGGGCAGATCGCGCAGCCCCTGGAAGTCGAGAGTGCCGGCCGCCTGCATTTCCTTCTGGATGGCGGCCCGATATTCATCGTTCAGCGGGCTGATCTTGCCCACCAC
Source organism: Pirellulaceae bacterium (assembly GCA_035649715.1). GTDB lineage: Bacteria > Planctomycetota > Planctomycetia > Pirellulales > Pirellulaceae > CAYLLN01. The sequence continues at coordinate 4,034 of DASRJB010000537.1, read as the reverse complement.
GTCGGCGCTCAGGCCGAGGTCCTTTTGCACCGGCTCCTGGGCGGCCAGCGACACCAGGCCCTGCGGCGCGCGGCCGAACCCGAAGCCAAACCCGCCCCGCCGCTGCTGGGCCGCGGCCGATGCCGTCAGGGCGACGACCAAGGCCAGGCTGCACAACATCACCCATCGCTGCGACATTCTCATGACAACCCTCCCGCGTAGATAAGAAGTGGAATGGACGAATCCCCACAAGCGGCGCAGGCGCGGCGAACGGCCGGCTGCGAGAACAGACGCCTAGTTTCACCTGTTCGGCAGGCCCATCGCAAGCAGGCGGCGGGGAATTATTCACCGCTCGCGAGTTGCCGGCCGCGGCAAAGGCGCAGCGACCTCCCAGGCTGACAGGCCGGCGTCGGTGGCGATGAGCAGCGCGGGGCGCTGGTTCAGCTTCGCCGCGGCGAGCCCGGTGAGCACTTCGCCGTAGTAAAAGGAGTCGAAGAAGTCGCCGTCTTCCGACACCACGTGAATCGAGCCGTCGGGGGCAGCCAGCCACCACTCGCCCTCACGCCCGGGCAGGACGCGGCCGGGCGCGACCGGCTCGATCGGCCGCGCGTGCACGCCCGCCGGCAGCGGGTAGTTCCAAGCCTCCTTGAGATTGCTGGTCAAACCCACCGCCAGCCGCTCGCCGCGCTCGCCGCCGGCCAGGGCCAAGAGCGCCGCTTGTTTGGCCGCCGGAAATCGGCCGGCGATCAGACTGAGGACCTGCCGGCCGGCGACCTGGGCCGGCGGGTCCTCGTGGCCGTAGCCGTTGACGCGGAGGATCGCGCCACTCTCGCCCGTGAGCAGGATGCCCCACGAGCCGGCGTCGTTGGGCAGTGTGACGGCGGCACTGACCACGTTGGGAAAGGCGCGGTTCCGCCACAGCTGCTCGCCCTTAAGCGAAACGGCGGCGAGTCCCTGATCGGCGACGCTGGCCACGAGCAAATCGGGCGTGCCGTCGGCCTGGCCCAGATCGGCGAAGGCCAGATCGAGCACGGCCAGCGGTGTTTCGCCGGGGGGCGGATGCGTCAGGACCAGCTTCCAATCGCCATCGAATACAAAAACCTGCGGGGCCAGTGGTGCGCTGACCGCGAAGTAGCGCTGGCCGTCCTTGGCCGTTGCCGTGCGGAGCAGCGCGACGGCCGCACGCTCGGGAATCGCCAGCGCATGGCGGCCGGCGATTTTGCCTTGAGCATCCACCTCGGCAATCGTCCGCCAGCCTTCGAACACGAAGATCCGAGGCGGCTGGCCTTCCGACTCGACGACGAGCAGATTGCCGGGCGATTTCAGCTCGCTGCACGTCCACAGCGGCTGCAGCTTGAGCTGCTTGGGCTCCGTGCGGCGGCGAATTACCGCCTCGGGCAGCTCCACGACCTGGGACGGCTCTTCGCCCCCTTTGGCGACGAGTTGTTCGTACTGCTGCTGCTCGCGGGCCCGCCGCTCGAGCAATTCGGTCGCCAGGTCGTCGCCGCGCGACAGGCGCTGCACGATCGTGACGAGCTGGTCGGCAAGCTCCGGGTTGCCGCCGGGCTGATAGATTTGCACGCGGCCCTGCGGGTCGAGCACGACGATCGTCGGCTGCACCTGAATGCGAAAGGCCTTGTCGCCAAACGCCTCCAGGTCGCGGGCGACCGGCAGCTCGACCTTCCATTCGGCCAGCCGGCGGGCGACGGCGGCATTGTCGGTCGTCGTCGGATCGGTGGCGACCGCGAGCAGCGCAGCGCTGTCCTTCAGCCGCTGGCGAGCGAGCGACACCTGCTGCAGCGTTGCCTCGCAGGCCGGGTTGTCGTGGTACCACACCAGTACGGCCGGCTTGCCGGCCAGCTCTTTGGCCCCGACGGCCTTCCCCTCCAGATCGACGAACGAGAACTCCGGCGGCTGCCGGCCGAACAGATTGCTGGGCAATGGCGGCGGCGGAATCACGAAGGACTTCATCCGCTTCGCGCCGGCGGGAATTTCGAGCACGAACTGCTCGGCTGGAATCGTCGCGCCGATCGTGGCCCCGCGCATATCGGCCAACAGCTGCAAGTCGCTGACCGCCGGATCGTTGGCCAGAGCGGGCAAGAGCGCCGCCGCCGGATAGTCCAGCCGCCGGAGCAGCCATTGCGCCTGATCCACCCAGAAAACGAACGCTCCGCCGGGTGAGGGCACCTCGACGCGGAAGCAAGGGCGCGCCTCGTGCGTCTCGTCCTCCAGCCGGCGGCAGGCGACGTCCGCGCCAAACGCCGAAACCAGGCCGCTCGACTCCAGCAGCAACTCCAGCTGGATCGGCTGCCGGCGCAGCTCGCTGCTGATTGTGTCGTAGAGCAGCGCGTCGCCGGCGAGGTCGGTCAGCTTCAGCTCCCGCGGGGCCGGCCGCACCAGCACCTGGCCATCGATGTTCCGCGAGTCGGGATCTTCGATTCGCGCCCGCAGCGATTGCCCGTCGCATTTGACGATCGCCTGGTACGCCGCCAGCGACAGCTTGCCCGGCCGCTCGAAGGCGACGCGGGCGGGCTCCTCGCGGCTGACGGGCTGACCGTCCTGGCGATAGGCCAGCCGCACGACTCCCTGATCCTGGTAGGTCTGGGCACTGCGATAGGTGGCCAGCAGTCGCTGGAGGATTTCGCCCGCGGTCCATTCGGCGGGCGGCTTGGAGGGCAACGTCTCGGCCGCCGATTGCTGTCCGCCGCTGGCGACTGCGGGCGGCGCGGGAGGCGGCGACTGCGGCCCCCAGCACCCAGCGAGCAACATCACCATGGAAGCCGCGATTCCGAATACGCGGCCGACGCTCCGCTCTGCCATCCCGCGAGTCCTCTCTGCCTGCCCCGATTCAGTTTCCTCGATTGTGCTCCATCTAGCCGATTCGAGAAAGGCGAACTACTCGCCTGCCGGCTGATAAAGCAGCAGGTTGTCGATTTCCAGGACCGCACCGGCCTGAGGCAGGAAGCGAATTTCGGTCGCGAACGCCTCCTTGTCAGCAGCAGCGGGCACTTCGAACGGAACCGTGGTTTCGCTCCAAGCGTCGCGCTTCAAATCGGCGGCAGTGCCGGCGATCGACGTGCCGCCGCGGCGATCGGCCAGCTCGATCCGCAATCTGTCTGCGCCACGAAGGCGATAATGGAACGTCAGCGCCGTAACCGGCGACAATCGCCGCGGCCCGCGGAGATCGACGACCAGCCGCTGCTGCCCGCCTTCACCGGCAATCGAGCGGGCATGCTTCCAGGTCCGCGGCTTTTCGTGCGGCACGATCTCGAATTCGCCCGGCCATTCCTGGCCCTGTTTGCCGGTGTCGAACCAGCCGGTAAACAGGATTCGCTGCGGGAACGGCCGCTTTTCATCGGCTGCGGACGCGTCGTAGAGAATCACATCGTCGATGAGCAATTCGGCTCGCGGGTCGATGTAGAACTGGATGTCGTCGATCCGCTCGTCGGCTGCCAGCGGCCCGCCGGTGCCGTCGGGCCGGCGCATCTGCGTCATATCGACCGCCATAGACCGCCACGCGTCCTGCGGCAGGCCGGCGAGACTGAGATAGCGGTGATAGCCGTTCGAAAGGCTGAACAGCTGCACGCGGAGGCGGTCGGTCCCGCGCAGCTTGTAGCGGAACGAGAGCCGCGTGCTGGCCCCCATCGGCGGGCCCGGCACGGGATTGAACACCACCGCGCGATAGCTCGTGTTGCGGTTGCCCTGGCGGTCGTCGAAATCCTGCGTCAGCACGGCGCGAAACGCCCGCCGGCTGCCCGGCGGCAGGTCCTGCGATTCCAGCTTGCCGCACAGCCACCAGCGTTTTTCGATGTCGGTGTCGTAGTCCTCGACGACGTGCACGCGACTGGGAAAGCCGCCCTGCTCCACGAGCTGCGCCAGATTCCCCGGCGGCGCGGGCCAGGTCGGCGTGCCGTGCGACAGGATGCGATCCAGGCACCAGGCGAGGAATTCATCGCGCTTGAGGCGCGTCGCGACGCGGACGGGCGCTCCCTCCGGGCCAGCGAGCGTGCGGCCGTCGTCGGCGACCTTCAGGCGGCGGTCTTCGATCGTGAGGA
>DASRJB010000536.1:0-3985 GCA_035649715.1 Pirellulaceae bacterium | reverse complement strand
GATCTCGAAGAAGCTCTACGACCTGACGACGGCCGGTCGCCTGGACGAAGCCCGCGACTTGCAGTACCGCCTGCTGCCGCTCTTCGACACGATGCTCTACTCGGCCGAGTTCCCCGAGGGTTTTCGGGCCGGGCTGCAGCTCCGCGGCTTCAACACCGGCCGCGGCCGGCAGCCGCAGTCTCTGGTGCAGCAGCAGAGCCTGGTCAAGCTCAAGGACCAGATTCAGTGCCTGCTCGCGGCTGAAGGCTTCACTAGCGAGCCGCTCGGCGGCTGCCCCGCGGGCGAATCGATCGACCCGGAGCACGTGGCCCGGATCGTGCAGGGGGTCGTCGGTGAACTGAAGCGCCGCGGGATGGCATAATGGCACCCTATGCCGATTGAAGTCACGTGCCAGAGCTGCTCTGGCCAGTTTCGCCTGCCCGATTCGGCGGCGGGCAAGAAGATCCGCTGTCCCAAGTGCAAGCGGCCGATCGAAGTACCGGCGGCGAAAGCGCCGGTCTTCTCGATGGCGATGGACGAGACGAGCGTGTTGCCGCCGGCGCCATTGCCGCCGGCGCCCCTTCCGCCTGCGCCCCTGCCGCCGGCGCCCAAGACGCCCGTGCCCTTGCCGCCTGCGCCGAAGCCCCCGGCGGTTGAGTGGCGCCTCAAGACCGCCGACGGCGAGGAATACGGCCCGGTACCGCGGAGCGAGCTGGACGACTGGTTCCGCGAGGGCCGCATCACCGCGGAGTGCCAGATTCTCGGCGGCCTCGGCCAACAGTGGCAGCCAGCGGCGGACGTCTTTCAACTGAACGGCGCGGCGGAAAGAGTCGCACCGCAGGCGGCTGCCGACGACGATGCTGAAGAAGGGCCCTCCGATCCGCTTGCTGCGGAAATCGAGCAACCGCTGCCGAATTTCCAAGCCGCGCCGACGAAGAGTCCGGCGCGGTCGAAGAAGGCCGCGCCGGCGGCCGGCGCGGCAGTGAGCGCCGACCGCAGTCAGCGGTCACGGATCGTCGCCGGTTTTTTGGGCGTGTTTCTCGGCCCGCTGGGAATTCACCGGTTCTATCTCGGCTACTGGGGCGTCGGCCTGGCGATGCTGTTCACCGGCGGAGGCCTGGTGCTGTGGTCGCTGATCGATTCGATCTTCGTCATGGTCGGCCGCGTTCCCGACGCCGACGGCCGCCCGCTCAGCGACTAAGGCCGCTCGCCGTAGTACTCCCGCAGCACGCTCATCCGCCAGACCTGATAGCCGACCGCCGTGCCGACCAGCGCGAAGTTCACCAGGGCCAGGGCAATGTAGTGCAGCGGCTGCTTTTCCTCCGGATGGACAGCGAGGAGCAATAAGTAGCTCAGGCAACAGCAAAACGTCGTCCAGGCGACCAGCCGCGTGCTGCCCGCCAGTCCGGCGGCGGCGATCAGCATCAGGTAGCTGCCGAAGAACGCACCGAGCGGCGATTTGACGAAGTAGAGCAGGCCGGCGAGCAGCGCCGCGTCGGCCGAGCACCACACGTAGAGCGGCCAGTCCTTCGTGCGCTTGCGGTCCATCAGCCACTGGAAGACGAAGCTCGCCGCGATCCAGGCCACCAGCACGCCGCAGATCCGCAGGTGATACGCCCACTCGCGCTCCGGGTGCGAGACGAACACGATTTGGGCCACCGCCAGCGGCACGCCCAGGCCGATGACGTGGCCCGCCAGCACCGGCCGCCGGCGAACCCAGCGGCGAAAGTGGGCGATGGGCGTCGCCCGGCGGGCCTCCGGCGGCTCGTGGCGGAGAAAGCGGTCGAGGTCGGCCAGCAGCTCATCGGCCGTTGCGTAGCGGTCGGCTGCCCGCTTCTCCAAACACTTGAGGCAAATCCACTCCAATTCCCGCGGCACGCCCCGCGCCAGCGAGCTGGGCAGCGGCGGTTCGCGCTCCAATACCTGCAGGATCACTTCCACCGGGCTCTCCGCTTGAAACGGCGGCCGCCCCGTCAGCGTCGCGTACAAGATCGCTCCCAGCGCATAAATGTCCGCCGCCGGGCCAACCTCGTTGAGCTTGCCGGCGGCCTGCTCGGGCGGCATGTAACTCGGCGTGCCGAGAATCTGCCCGCTGGCCGTGAGGTGAGCCTCGTCCCCCATCCGCTTGGCCAGGCCGAAGTCGGTGATCTTCGGATCGCCGACGCCGGACAGCTCGCCGCTGGTGCTCGACTCGCCTTCGGCCAGCAGGATGTTCCCCGGCTTGAGGTCGCGGTGTACGACGCCGTGCGCGTGAGCGTAGGCGACGGCCGCCACAATCTTGCGGAGCAGCCGGGCCGCAGTGTGCGGCGCGAGCGGACCCTCTTCGCGCAGCCGCTCGGCCAGGCTGAGGCCGACGATGAGCGGCATCGCGAAGTAGGGCTGTCCTTCGGACTCGCCGACGTCGAAGATCGGGACGATTCCGCTGTGGTCGAGCTTCGCCGCGGCCAGGGCTTCGGCCGCGAACCGTGTGCGGTCTTCGCGCGAGGCCAGCCGGCCGATGAGCAGCGTCTTGAGCGCCACGTTCCGCCGCAGCTCACTGTGCCGCGCGCGGTAAACGACGCCCATGCCGCCGCGGCCAAGCTCCGTCTCGATTTCATACGGGCCGATTCGCAGTGGCGGCTCGCCCGCGGCGCTGGCTTGTGGCGAGTGAGGCGGCGCGGTGATCGTCGGATCGAGACCGGGCGATGTGCTGCCTTGTTCGCGCAGCGGCTGCGCGAGCGAGTTCATCTGGTCGTGGTCGGCAAAGAACTCGGCCAGCCCTTCGGCCACGTCGGCGTACTGTTTCAAAAACGCCTCGCGGTCGGGCGTCGCGCCGCTGTCGAGCCGCTCCAGGTAGGCCGCGACAGCCTCCTCCAATCGCGGCGAGGAATCGCTGCTGGCCGGTTCACTGGGCCGACTCGACATAGACCTTCCTCGGCTCGAAGGCGCGGACGAGGTCGGGCAGATCGTAGAGGCCCAGTGCGCCGTGGACCGTCGAGGCGAGCTGCCGGGCCGGCACACGCTGGCCGACGAGCGGCGACCACGCCGCCGGCGCGCCGCGCAGGGCGAGCGATGCGAACAGGTCATCGCCCAAGGCCGCGGCGTGCAACGCGGGAATGCCTGCCTGGCCCACTCCGACCAGGTGCACGCGGCGAGGCTTCTTCGTCTTGTAGTAGGCGACGAAGTGGCCCGCGGCCAGAGCATCCTCCGTGTGCAGGCCGACGAGCGACTGCCCGAGCAGATACGCCGTATAGAAGTGCTTCCAATCGCCGAGCATCGCATCGGGCTTGCCGCTAGCCGTCTCGCCGATGCCGCGCAGATCGACCGCGACGACCACATAGCCCTCGTGCACGAGCTTCTCGATCGGCCCGCCGACCGCGCCGTCGGCCGCCTTGCCGTCTTCGTGCAGATACAGATAGGCGTCGTCCTGCGGCGTCTTTGGGTGATACGTGAGCGCCGGCAGCGGCACGCCGCTGGCCGTGTTGATCGTCAGCTTGTCGATGTGATAGCCGTCGCGCTGCACGCGGCCGATATCGGTATGCGTCGGCGGCTGCATATCGGCCAGCTTGCGGACGCCGGCACGCTTCCGCACCGCCGCGAGCGCTTCTTCCTTGGGCGTCTTCTGCCAGTATTCCTTCCGGCCGGCCGCCAGGCGCTCTTCGATCTCCACGTTCAGGTCGAAGACCGACCGCTCGCCGGGCAGCAGCAGGACCTGTCCCTTCTCGGTGCAAAGCAGCTCCGCCTCTTTGCGGGTCTCGACCTTGTCCACCGTGACAGCGTCGTCTTTGTTGAGCAGCCACCGCCGCATCCACCGCACGATCCCGGTGAGATTTCCCGCCTGCACGCCATGGCCGCCCGGCGCTTCGACCAGATCGACCCGCTCGGGATAACCGAGCGTGCCGTAGAAGCGCTTGGCCTGGCGGAAGTTGTCCCAGCTTCCCTGAATGTCGAAGAAGTCGCCGGTCGTCGAGCTGATGATCGTCGGCCGCGGGGCACGCAGCAGCACGTAGTCCGGCTGATCGAGGCC
>DASRJB010000535.1:0-7156 GCA_035649715.1 Pirellulaceae bacterium | reverse complement strand
TCGCTATGCCCACACCAAGGGCAAGGACTGGAAGGCCGGCGATTCGTACGAATTCGGCAAGGATGACGTGTTCATCGTCAACGACCTGCACCTGCCGCAGAACGAAGAGATCGTCCTGGCCATCAAGAGCATGGACGTGCTACACAGCTTCTTTCTGCCCAACCTGCGGGTGAAGCAGGATGTCGTACCCGGCATGAAGCAGTACGTCTGGTTCCAGGCCAACAAGAGCGGCGTCTACGACATCGTCTGCGCCGAGTTGTGCGGCTGGGGACATTACAAGATGCGCGGCCGTCTGACGGTGGAGCCGCGCGACACATATGACGCGTGGCTGGCCCAGCAATCCGCCGAGCAGAATCGCGCGGGATTCACACCCAGCCCAGGAGCCGCGGAATGAGTGCGATCAGCCTGCCCGCCCCCGCCCACGAGGCGCACGGCGGCCATACGATGTCGGTCGGCGAGTTCATCAACACCTACGTGTTCTCGCGCGACCACAAGATCATTGGGATTCAGTTCCTGTTTTCTACGCTGCTGTGGTTTCTGGTCGGAGGCCTACTGGCCCTGGGGATCCGTTGGCAGCTGGCTTGGCCGTGGTCGAACATGCCGGTGATCGGCCGGATGCTGTTCTCGGCCGAAGGCGGGCAGATTTCGCCCGAGTTCTACACCACGCTGTTCACGATGCACGCCACGGTGATGATCTTCTTCGTGATCATCCCGATCCTCGCCGGCGCGTTCGGCAATTACCTGATCCCGCTGATGATCGGCGCCGACGACATGGCGTTCCCGACGCTGAACATGCTCAGCTACTGGTTCATGTGGCCCGCGTTCATCTGCATCGGCGTCAGCTTCCTCTGGCCGCCCTACGGCGCCGGCGGCGGCTGGACCAGCTATCCGCCGCTCTCGGCCGTCAGCGAGGCCGCCCCGGGCAGCGGCTTTCCACAGACGATGTGGCTGCTGGGCATCACCTGCGTCGGCATTTCGTCGATGCTCGGCTCGGTCAACTACATGACCACCATCATTCAGATGCGGGCTCCCGGCATGACGATGTTTCGCCTGCCGCTGACGATCTGGGCGATGTTCATCACGGCCATTTTGCAAGCCTTCGCCCTGCCCGTGCTGACGGCCGCCGGCTTCATGCAGCTGGCCGACCGCTTGCTGGGCACCGGCTTCTTCCTGCCCGAGGGGCTGATCGTCAACAACTCGCTGCCGGCCAGCGGCGGCGGGCAGCCGCTCCTTTGGCAACACCTGTTCTGGTTCTACTCGCACCCGGCTGTGTACATCATGATCCTGCCGGCGATGGGCATGGTCAGCGACATCATTGCCTGCTTCGCCCGCAAGCCGATCTTCGGCTACAAGCCGATGGTCTATTCGATCAGCGGCATCGCCGGGCTGGGCTTCATCGTGTGGGGCCACCACATGTTCGTGTCGGGGATGAACCCGCTGCTGGGCATGACGTTCATGGTCAGCACGATGATGATCGCCCTGCCGAGCGCCGTGAAGGTGTTCAACTGGCTGGGGACGGTCTGGGGTGGCAAAGTGCAATACACCACGCCCATGCTGTTCGCCCTGTCGTTCGTGTCGATGTTCATCATCGGCGGCCTGTCGGGTATTTTCATGGCGGCCACGCCGGTCGACATCTTCATCCACGACACCTACTTCATCGTGGCCCACTTCCACTACGTGCTCTTCGCTGGCACGGCGATGGCCGTGTTCGGCGCGATCTACATGTGGTTTCCAAAGATGTTCGGCCGCATGATGGACGAGAACCTGGGCAAGGTCCATTTCTTCCTGACGTTCATCTTCCTCAACGGCACGTTCTACACGATGCACATTCTGGGCGCCGTCGGTTTTCCGCGCCGCCTGGCCGACCCGTACGACTACGAGACCTTCCGGCACCTGTTGCCCATGAACCAGTTCATGAGCATCTGCGCGATTCTGATGGTCGCCACGCAGGTGATCTTTGCCTACAACTTCATCCGCAGCATGTTCCTCGGCACCCCCGTCGGCCGTAATCCGTGGGGCGCCAACAGCCTGGAGTGGTTTGCTCCCAGTCCGCCCGGGCACGGCAACTTCGACATGCAGCCGATCGTTTACCGCGGCCCATACGAATACGGCAGCCCCGAGGTCGATACCGACAACTATCCGCAGTGGCAGCCGCCGCCCACCGACCCCAAGCGGCGCTACAAGCCCGAACACTAGTCGGCCCTGTACTTGAACGATGCCCAACCGCAATGAGCCGCGACCGTCCCCTTGGCCTCACCGGCTGGCGGTTACCCTTGCGCTGGTCACCTTCCCGCTGATTTGGGTCGGGGGACTCGTCACCACCTACGACGCCGGCATGGCCGTGCCCGATTGGCCCGGCACCTACGGCTACAACCTGCTGCTCTATCCCTGGCAGTCCTGGCTGGCGGCACCTTGGGACCTGTTCATCGAGCACGGCCACCGGTTGCTGGGTAGCGCCGCAGGGCTGGTTTCGATCGTGCTCTTGGCCGTCGTCCTGCTCGTCGATCGCCGCCGCTGGCTGCTGCTGGCTGCTATCGGAGCTCTAGCGCTAGTCATAGTCCAAGGCGTGCTCGGCGGCGCTCGCGTGCTGTTCGACGAACGGCTGGTCGCACTGCTCCACGGCTGTGTCGGACCTCTGTTCTTTGCATATGTCGGAGCGCTCGCCGTCGCGACGAGCAAGCCGCAAGATGCGTCTGTGAAGGAGTCGGCCGCGGGCCGAAACCTGCTACGGGCCGCCGCAGTGACGGCAGCGCTGGCCTATGTGCAACTCGTGCTGGGCGCGCTGGTGCGGCACGTGCCGCTGACGGCGTCCCCGCAAGTGTTCCGCGCCGCCTTGCTGCTGCATCTGGTCGTCGGTGGTGTGCTGGCCGTGCAGATCGTCCTGACCGCTGCTCGGGCCTGGTCTGCGCGAGCCGCGGGGGGCGTCGCCGGGCCGGGCCTGCTCCTCCCCGTGCTGGTTGCGGTGCAAATCGCACTGGGACTGGCCACGTATGTTGCCAAGTACTCCTGGCCGGCGTGGCTGGGAGATTACGCCTTCGCCGCTTCGTTTGTCGTGCAGGAAAAGAGCCTCGCTCAATCGCTGATTACAACCGCCCACGTCGCAGGTGGCTCGCTGATTCTGTTCACCGCCGTCGTGCTCGCCGCGCGGTCCGTGCGGCTGTTTGGTCTCAAAGCCGCGATCAGTGGTCACGCTCTTGACGCTGGCACCAGCGCGGCGATTGGTCGCCGCCTTGAGTGGAGGGCCGTATGAGCACGTCCCCCCTCACCCTTGCCGCCCCGCGGCCGCTACTGTTGGCCAAGGCGCTCGATTACTTAGAACTGACCAAGCCGAAGATCGCCGTGCTGGAACTGGTCGTCGTTTTGGCGGCCGGTTTCGTAGCGACTTGGGGCCAGCCGCATCCCGCGCTGCTTCTGCACGTGATGGTCGGCACATTGCTGATCGCGGCCAGCGCCAGCGCAGCCAACCAGTGGCTGGAACGGTATCGCGACGGGCGGATGGCCCGCACGGCCTCGCGTCCGCTGCCGGCGGGACGGCTCTCCGCGGGCGAGGCGCTCGCTTTCGCCGCCGTCACGCTGCTGGCAGGCTCGCTCTACCTGTCCGCCTTCGTCAATTCCGCCAGCCTGGGCTGGGCCCTCTTGACGTGGGTCGTCTATGTGCTGGCCTATACGCCGCTGAAGACGGTCTCGCCCGCCAATACCGCCGTCGGCGCGGTGGCGGGCGCGCTGCCGGTGCTGATCGGCTGGTCGGCGACCGGCGCGGCCATCGACGCGCGGGCCGTCGCCCTGGCCCTGGTGCTGTTCCTCTGGCAGTTTCCGCATTTCATGGCGATTGCCTGGCTGTACCGCCGCGACTATGGCGCGGCGGGTTACCAGATGTTGACTGTCGTCGATCCGACCGGCCGCCGGGCCGGCGCTCAGGCGGTATTGGCGGCGCTGGCGCTCGTTCCAGTCAGCCTCGTGCCGGTGCTTTCTGCGGCCGGCGTGGGCAGCGCGCTGTACGCCGCGGGGGCGATCCTGCTGGGCGGCGGCCAGCTGGTTGCGGCGGGACTGTTCGCCCGGCGGCCCGACGAGTTTTCGGCGCGATTGCTACTGCGGGCGTCGCTGGCTTACTTGCCCACGCTGCTGGTCACGCTGGCGCTCGCGCCCTGGATTTGAAAGTCGAAGTACCAAAGAACTGAAGAACCGAAGATGGCACACGATCACGATCACGGACACACCGCCGTCAAGCTGGAGTATCAGCCCGCGCTGCCGATCGGGCGCGGCAAGCTCTGCCTGTGGCTCTTCCTCTCGACGGAGATCATGTTCTTTGCGGGCCTGATCGGCACCTACATTGTGCTCCGCTTCGGCGCGCCGCCGGAAAGCTGGCCGCTGCCGCATGACGTGCACCTGCAGGAGTTCATCGGGGCGTTCAACACGTTCGTGCTGATCTGCTCGAGCGTGACGATCGTGCTGGCCCTGGAAGCGGCCCGCGGCAACCACGCCGGCCTGTCCAAATTCTGGATGGTGGCGACGTTCCTCCTGGGCAGCGTGTTTCTCGGCGTCAAGGCCTACGAGTACAACGAGAAATTCAAGCACGGCATTTTTCCCGCCAAGCCGCACAGCCTGCTTTATGAAAAGGCGGACCTGAATTACGTCGCCGCCGTGCGGCAAAGTCTCGCCCCCAAGAGCCTGGCCCTCACGGAAAAGCTACCCGAGCTGACGGCCAAGCGCGATCCGCTGCTGGCCAAGCTCGACGCCGGACAGGCGCTCACGGAGCAAGATCAACAGCAATTCACCGAGCTCAACCGGCAGCTGCTGCCTAACGACTTGCAGTACGACCTGGTGCAGTGGACCGAGCTGATCGCCGCCAAGGACCCCGATCAGGCGCAGCGCCGCCGGGCGCTGGAAAGCCTCGCCGTGGCCATCTATCCTCTCCGCCCGCTCGGCAAGGAGGGCGCGGAGATGGAGCACCACTACGTCCAGATGCTCGACGAGGAGGCGAAGACCGTCCGGCATCAGATGCAGGAGTTGGAAAAGGACCGCAGCCTCGCGCAGAACGAGCTTGCGGCTAAGAAGGCTGAATCCGACGCGCTGACCGCCGAGATCGCCCCCGTGCAAATGCAGCGCGACATGATCCAGAAGGAGATCGAGCGACTGCAAAAGGCCGAAACGACGACTGCGGCGACCGAGGAGGCACCATCCAACCTGGTCTCGCTCCAGCCGCCCGCCACGCAGCCGCCAACCGCCAATCCGCAGGTCGAGAAGCTCAAGACCGAACTGGCCGCCCTCGACGCGCAGCTCATGCCCAAGCTCGAAGCGCAAAGGGCCCTGCTGGCTGAACAACAGCGCATCTTCGAGCGCGAGGCCGCTTTTACCACCGAGCTCAAGCGCTACCAGGGCCGCGTGCGGCTGCTGCTCTACACGCTCAAGGCCGCTCCGCACGGCCTGAACCACACGTTCTCGGAATTGCGGCTGCCGATGGTCATCCCCAGCGGCAACATGTGGGCCAGCACCTACTTCCTGCTCACCGGCTTTCACGCGATTCACGTGCTAGTCGGCCTGATCGCCTTCGTCCTGGTCCTGTTCTACAAGCTCGACCGGACGAAGGCCCACATCCTGGAAAACGTTGGCCTGTATTGGCACTTCGTCGATCTGGTGTGGATTTTCCTCTTCCCGCTGCTGTACCTGTTTTAGGCGCAAGTGAGTGCTGATTTAGTGAGTGGTCAGCGATGCTGACCTGAATCCTGAACCTCCAACCCTGAACCCTTTTTATGGCCGACCTCGCCCCCACCGACCCGCGATATCCCGGGCACGGCTACGATCCGCTCGAGCACGGCGACGAACATGGCCACGGCCATGGACCGAGCGGCGTCGGCAAGTACGTCATCGTGTTTCTCGTGCTGCTGGGACTTACGGCGGTTTCGTATCTCGTCGGCAACAGCCAGACTCTGCGCGAGAAGTCGCCCGGCGTGATGTGGGCCGCGATGATGGCCGTCTCCTGCGCCAAGGCAATGCTGGTGATCCTGTTCTTCATGCACATGCTCTGGGAAGCCAACTGGAAATACGTGCTCACGATCCCCGCCAGCATGATGAGCATCTTCCTGCTCCTGATGCTCATTCCCGACGTGGGCCGCCGCGTCGATCGATATTCCGAGGAGCGGTGGCTCTACGCCGCCCAGCCCGATTCCAACAGCCACGCGGTAGCCAAGGCTGCCGAGCAACATGGTCACGACAAGGCCGGCAAATCCGACGCTGCCGGCGAGCAGCCCGCCGCAAATCACTGAGTGCCAGCGGCTGGAGCCGGCGATCCGCGTGCAGGGCGTGAGCCACGCCTACGGCTCGCGGCTGGCGCTGGACGATCTCTCGCTCGAAGTCAGCCCGGGCGAGCTGCTGGCTGTGCTCGGCCCCAACGGCGGCGGCAAGTCCACATTGTTCCGCTTGCTCTCGACGCTGCTGCCGCTGTCGCGCGGCTCGGCGAGCGTCCTCGGCTACGATCTGCGGACGCAGGCCCAGGCCGTGCGCAGCGTGATCGGCGTTGTGTTTCAAGCGCCCAGCCTCGACCGCAAGCTCACCGTGGCGGAGAACATCCGGCTGCAAGCCGCCCTCTACGGCCTGGGCGGACGCGAGCTGAAAACGCGCCTGGAAGAATTGCTCGACCAGTTCGCCCTCCGCGAGCGGGCCCGCGAGTTGACGGAGCGGCTGTCGGGTGGACTGCGGCGGCGCGTGGAGCTGGCCAAGGGCCTGATCCATCGGCCGGCCGTGCTGCTCCTCGACGAGCCGAGTACTGGCCTCGACCCGGCGGCCCGCAGCGACTTGTGGCAGTATTTGCGGCGGCTGAAAACCGAGCGCGGCACGACGATCGTCCTCACCACGCACTACTTGGACGAAGCCGACGGCGCAGACCGGATCGCGATTCTGAACGAAGGCCGGCTCGTGGCCCTCGGTCCGCCGGACGAGCTGCGGGCCAGCGTCGGAGGCGATTCGATCACGCTGGAAACGAACAATCCCGATCAGCTCGCCGCGCAAATCGCCGCGCAGTTCCCCTTGCCCGCGCGAGTCATCGACGAAGCCGTGCGGCTAGAAACGCCGGACGGACATCACTGGATTGCCAAACTGGTGGAGGCCTTTCCGGGCGAGATCAATGCTGTGCGCCTGGGCAAGCCGACTCTGGAGGACG
>DASRJB010000534.1:0-2593 GCA_035649715.1 Pirellulaceae bacterium | reverse complement strand
CGCTGTCCGGGCCGACACTGTGGATCGTCCCCTCCAGCTGGTCGAGGGCCTGCTCGGTGAGCGTGATCGAATCGCCGCCCGCCTGTTCGACCGTCCGCATCGAAGTCTTGCGGACCACGACCATGTCGCCGGAGGCCATCGACAGGGCGATTTCACGCCACTGGGTCGCCAGCTCCGGCGTCTGCTGCTCGCGGAACCGCACGTGGCGAATCAGCCGCGTCGGAGCTTCGACCGTTTGGCCGCTGGTGAGCGTGATCTGGGCCTTGCCGGCCGCCGCCGTAAAGCTAGTCGCCAGCAGCTTCGAGCCGTCGAGCAGCTCGATCCAGGCGCTGGGCGGCTTCTCCGTCGGCTTTTGAGCCGGGAATTCGACCCACATCAGTTCGGCCGCGCTGAGCGTCTTGTCGCCCGCCGAAGTCTGCACCGTGACTTTGTCGGCGGCGAGGTGCGCGAGCTCGCCGGCGATGCTCTCGCCGGCCAGCGGCCTGACCGTGACTTGCGGGCCGGCGGCCAGCGCCGCCAGCGCGAGCAGGGATATCGCCGTCGTCGTCAAAACTCACCATCCATCGGAAAGCGGGATATCCCTATTCTACGTTGCTCGGCGGCCCGTTACTTAACGCCGTCCTGCGCCAAACGCTTGAAATACTCCTCGATTGTCTCGCGGAAGTGGGCCGGCAGCTCGCGGCCGATTTGCTGCATCACTTCCTGCCGCTGCTTGGGCGGCAGGTTGCCCCAGCCGTCCTTCTTGCCGAGGTTTCTGGGATCGACCTCGCCGGGCCCTTTCAGCTGGGCTGCCTGGCTGTCTTGCAGCGGGTTGCTGGGCTGGCTGCCGCCGCTGTTACCCGATTGCTGCTGTTGCTGGCGCTGTTTTTCCAGCTCCTCGATCATCTTCTCCAGCTTGGCGACGACCGAGTCTTCCTCGTCGCGGACGACCTTGCCCGCGCGAGCCAGGGCCAGGCGGCGGCGGATGTCGTCCATCAGGCGGGCGATCTCGTCGAGCGAATCGACCTTCAGCGGCTTGATGTCCGCCTCCATCAGGCGGGCCAGCGTGGTGAACCGCCGTGGCAGCTGGGCCTCGCGCTCCAGCAGTTTCGTGACGGCGGCCAGGCACTCCTCCTTCTTGAGCAGGCGGTGTTGCCCCATCGCTTGATAGAAGAGCAGCGTGGCCGGGTCGGCGACGTGGTCCGTGGAGGTGTCCTTCAGGATCTCCAGCGACTCATCGACCAGGTCGTGCTGCGCGAACCAGCGGGCGACGAGCAACCGCAGGTTGTCGCGAACCAGCGGCGGCAGCTTTTCGTCGCTCAGTCCGGCGAATTTCGGCTGCGTGGCCGGGACCGCGCCGGCCCGCACGGCGGCCACGACCTCGGCGGCCTTCGGCTCGACCACGGCCAGCGAGGCCGTCAGGCGGTCGAGCAGCTCGGCGTTATCGACCGGCTGGGCTTCGTCGGGCCAGAGGGCCTCGATCTTCAGCTTCGCCGCTTCGTCGAGCGTTTTGCCCGCCAGGTAGTCGTCGAGCCTGGCCTTGACGTCGGCCGTGGCCGGGATCGACCAGGTCGCCCGTTTGGTCAGCTCGTCCTGGGCCAGCGCCGCACCGGTGGCGCAGAGGATCGTTGCGGCGAGCGTGAGCGTTAGTTCGTTTCGCATAGTGTCGTCCCTGCGTTGGATTCGCCTATTGGTTTTTCCCCAGCACGATGTCGCGCGTGATCTTCTGGATCTCCTGCTGCCGATCGCTCAGCTTCTTGACCGCGTCGGCCAGCTCCGGGGCCTCGGCCCGGCCCACCGGGTCCTGGTCGTCGGTCAAGAGCCGCGAATACCGGACCGTCCGCTTGTTCACGCGCTCCTGGAGCGCCTTGATCATCTTCAGCTCGGCGATCTGATCGACCAGCGGCTGCTCGCCCGGCTGTTGTTGCTGCTGCTGCTGCTGTTGCTGCTGCTCCTCCAGATCCTTCTGGGCCTGCTGGAGGGCTTCGATGATGTCCTCCAGGGCCGCGATGATGTCTTCCTCGTAGCCGATGGTGATGTCGTCCACCTTGGCGTCGGCCAGGCGGGTGACGACCTGCTCCATGTCGTCGTGCATCTGATCGACGGTCGTCGGCAGGGCGATCGAGGAGCCTTCTTCCTGGAGCAGCGTCAGGGCTTTCTGGGCCTCGACGGCGATCTTTCGCTCGTCGGCCGAGAGCTTGCCCGACTGCACCAGGAACGGCTCTCCGCGGCTCTCTTGCGGGAGCTGGTCGAGCCGGCGGGTCGATTCATACACGGCCAGCTGCATCTCCAGCATCTTCTTGAAACGGCCCTCCAGTGCGGCCAGCGTGCGGGCGATTTCTTCCTCGCGCAGCTGCCGCAGGATTTCCTCCAGCTCGGCCTTGGCCTTCTCCAGCTCCTCGCGAGCCGCCCGCTGATCCTCGATCGAATCCTTCCGGTTGGCCTCTTCCAGCTTCTTCTGTGCGTCCTGCATCTTCTGCTGCGCCTGGTCCAGGCGCTGGCGGGCCGGATTCTGGGCCTGCTGCTTCTGCTGCTGCTGCTGTCCTTGTTGTCCTTGTTGTCCCTGTTGTCCCTGTTGCCCCTGTTGCCCCTGTTGCCCCTGTTGGCCTTGTTG
>DASRJB010000533.1:0-2296 GCA_035649715.1 Pirellulaceae bacterium | reverse complement strand
CGCGGCGCATGGATCAGCGGCGCGAGCTGGCTGCTGCTCGCCGCCGCCCTGCTCGCGGGACGATTCATACGCCCTTATACGAAATCAGCGGCCGCAGCTCGCGGTCGATCCGAGTCAGCTCCTTCTGAGCCCGCATGACGTCGCGAATGTCTTTATAGGCCAAAGGTGCTTCGTCCACGAGCCGGCGGGCGAGACGCTGGTCGAACCAGACGCCGCGCAGCTCGCGTTGCAATTGCCGCGGCGGGATCCGCTGGCCGGCCTCCGAGCGGCTCAAGGCGCGGCCCGCGCCGTGTGAGCTGGAGCACAGCGCCGCCTCGCAGCCGCGGCCGGTAACGTGGAAACTGGCCGTTCCCATCGAGCCTGGAATCACGCCCCCCTGCCCTGCCGCAGCAGGCAGCGCTCCTTTGCGGTGCACCAGCAGCGGCTCGCCGAAGTGCGTCTCGCGGCGGACGTGGTTGTGGTCGGCGTGAATCAGCGCCTGCCAATCGAGCGAGACGCCGAACAACTCCCGCAGCAGCCGCTCGGCAGCCCGCAGCATCGCCAGGCGGCTTTCGGCGGCGTATTGCACGGCCCATGCCACGTCGGCCAGATACGCGGCACCCTCGGGGGTCTCGGCGTCGAGCCACGGCAGCTTCCGGCGCTGCGACCGCTGCTCGGCGAGCGCGACGTGATGGGCGGTAATTGCCTGGCCCATCGCCCGCGAACCGCTGTGCAGCATGATCCAGAGCCGGCCCTCCTGATCGGCCTGGAATTCCAGGAAGTGATTGCCGCGGCCGAGCGTGGCGAACTGGACGCGGCCGTCGCGCTCGACCAGCTTTGCGAGCCGCGGATGGCTGAGCTGCGACGCCGTATCCGACGCTGCCAGCGTCGGCATTGTGGCCCGCGAATGCCGCATTGGCGGAACACTGCGCGGCAACTCCGACAAGATCGCGGCAGCTGCTCGCTCGTCGAGCATGTCGGCCTGAGCGTGCACGGCGACGGCCGCCATGCCGCAGCCGATGTCGCCGCCGACAGCGGCGGGATAGATCAGGCGCCGCGTGGCCAGCGCGACGCCGACGCACACGTCGCCCGACAGGTGTACGTCGGGCATCACCGCGATGTGCCGCACGTCTTCGGCGGCGG
Source organism: Pirellulaceae bacterium (assembly GCA_035649715.1). Classification (GTDB taxonomy): domain Bacteria; phylum Planctomycetota; class Planctomycetia; order Pirellulales; family Pirellulaceae; genus CAYLLN01. The sequence goes on along the minus strand of DASRJB010000533.1, from coordinate 1,174 downwards.
AGAGGCGCTCGAGCGACCGGGCCACGTCCTGCGGCAGCGGTCCCGCGAGCCAGCGGGCAATGGCAGGCGGATTCACGGCTGCACCTCCCGCGGACTGGCCGCCGGCAGGATGCGGAAGATCAGGCTGGGCGCGCGCTTGCGGTGGATCGCCGCGGCAATCTCGCTGCGCAGCCAGCCGGCGGCACGGCCCAGCGCCGCTTCCGCTTCGCCCGGATCGACATCACCGCCGGCTAGCGATGCGAGCAGCACGACCAACTGCGAAGCATCTGGCGCGGGAGCGACCTCGACCACGTGCAGCGCCTGGAGCTGCGCGTCGGCCGCTTCGCCCAGCAATTGCTCGAGCGTTTGCGTCACCTGCGCGCACAGTTGCCGCGTCTTGCGGCCTTGGCCGCGAGTGGAGCTCTCCTTTTTGAAAAAGTCACGTGGATCCTGGCCGTCGTCGGCATCCGCCGCGGCCCGGAGTTCTGATAGACGATCATTCGTACGAAATTGGCGTTTCATGTTCTCTCTCGATTGGATAATGGCAGCGCAGCCGGAGTGGCGAACGGCAAGGCAAACGGCGTGGCGCGGCGGCATTCCCGCGGCGCGCAGAAAGAATCGTGCGGCAGAAAGCCGCTGTGAGAGAGTGAGCCCGCCGGTCCCGAGAGACCTACAGGCTCATGGACGCCAAAGAGGAATTGCGGTGCATGGTTAGATTCTCCACCGTTTACCTCAGGACGAGAGCCGTCTCAAGAAGGTTCGCGCAACGGAAACGGACCCTGAGCAGAGTGCGTGGCCCAGGCGACATCAACGAAAAATGCGGAATGCAGTGCTTTCGCTTCACACTCCGCACTTATTCCGAACCGCGACCACTGGTGGCGGCTTCGATTTCCTACGGCTCCAGCTCGACGTTCCAGTAGGCCTCGCTGATGAACTTGGCCCAGGAAGCGACGGGGGCGTGGCGCGTGGCGTACAGCGGCTGCCACTTGGGGCGCGAGGGCTTGCCGTGGAGCCGCATGTGGGCTTCCTTCGGCGTGCGGTCGGCCTTCTTCTTGTTGCAGTTGATGCAGGCCAGCACGCAGTTCTCCCAGGTGCTGGTGCCGCCGCGCGAGCGGGGCACGATGTGGTCGATCGTGAGCGAATCGAGTCCGGGCCTGGCGCCGCAATACTGGCAGGCTTCGCCGTCGCGCTTGAA
>DASRJB010000532.1:0-7864 GCA_035649715.1 Pirellulaceae bacterium | reverse complement strand
GCGTCAGCGGCGAATGGCAGCTCAGGACGAACGCCTCGCCGAGCAGCTCCGCGAGCGTCTCGACCCGCCGCACGCTGAGGGACTTGTCGTAGCCGTCGGCCTTGTAGGGGTCGTAAAAGATGACGTTCATGCCCAGGGCCTTGGCCCGCAGGGCGGCCGCCGTGCCGATGCGGCCCAGGCCGAGCACGGCAAACGTGCGGCCGCGGAGGCGGTAGAGCGGTGCGACGTTGTCGTATCGCCATTTGGAGCCGGCGGGCCGCAAGACAGTGTTTTGCAGGTTGATGCCGCGCGTGAGGGCGAGCATCATCCCGATCGCCGAGTCGGCGACTTCCTCGTTCCCGTAGTCGGGCACGTTGGCCACCGGAATTCCGCGGCTCTTGGCGAATACGTGATCGACGTTGTCGTAGCCGACGCCGCAGCGAACGATCAGCCGGCACCGCGTGAGCCGCTCGATCGTGGCCCGCGTCACCTTCAGCGTGTGATAGACCATGATCGCGTCGGCGTCCTCGACGCGGCCCCACATCTGCTCCTCGGAGGTGACGTCGAGGGCGGCGACGGCCGCCAGGCCCTTGAGAATCTCTTGCTCGACCTCCAACGAGCCATGCTGAAAGTCGGCGATGATGACGCGGGCCAAGGTCATGCGGCTGTCTCGTTGAGTGGGGCACTCATCATGCGAGGTGTGGTAGATTGCCGCAAGGGAGAACGATGAGCAAATTCCGCGTCGGCATCACGCGCGACTTTCTGCGGGCCGACGGCACGCTCGGGCTTGGCGACATCGGCCTGGCGCTGCTCGATCTGCCGCACGTGGAGCGAGAGTTCCTGATCTCCAGCGATGGCGAGATTCCGCCCGACGTCGCCGACGAGTACGACGCGCTCTTGGTTCTCGCGCCGCGCGTGACCGAGCGGACGGTGACGGGCTGCAAGAGACTGGGCCTGGTGGCCCGCTTCGGCGTGGGCTACGACACGGTGGATGTGCCGGCCTGCACGCAGCACGACGTGCTGCTCACGATCACGCCCGACGGCGTGCGGCGGCCGGTCGCCGTGTCGGCGCTGACGCTGATTCTCGCCCTGGCCCACAAGCTGCTGATCAAGGACAAGCTCACACGCGCCGGGCGCTGGAGCGAGAAGCTCGACCACTTGGGCATGGGTCTGGCCGGGCGGACTCTGGGCGTGATCGGCCTGGGCAATATCGGCCGCGAGGTGTTCCGCGTGGCGCTGCCCCTGGCGATGCGACACGTGGGACACGACCCCTTTGTCGGGGCCGACCAGGCGGCCGCGATGGGCGTGCAGTGGCTGGTTCTGGACCAGCTGCTGGCCGAGGCCGATTTCGTCGTCATCTGCTGCGCGTTGACGGCCGAAACGCGGCGGCTGATCGACGCGCGGCGGCTGGCGCTGCTCAAGCCGACGGCCTACCTGATCAACGTCGCCCGCGGACCGATTGTCGATCAGGCGGCGCTGACCGCGGCCCTCCAGCAGCGGCGGATCGCGGGCGCGGGGCTGGACGTATTCGATCCGGAGCCGATCGATCCGCGCGACCCGCTGCTGGCGCTCGACAACGTGATTCTCGCGCCGCATGCGCTCTGCTGGACCGACGAGTGCTTTCTGGGCAATGGCCGCTCGGCGTGCGAGGCGATTCTCGATTATGCTGCGGGGCGTGTTCCCCGGCACGTCGTCAACCGCGACGTGCTCGATCGCCCCGGGATGCAGGCGAAGTTGAAGCGGCTGGCCACCTGACAAGGCAAAGAGCATGCGACCGAATGCAGTGAAAGCCAAACTCGCCGCCGGCGGCACGGCGCTGGGCGCGTTCATGTTCGAGTTCGCGACGACGGGCGTCGCCCGGCTGGCCGCCGAGGCCGGCGCGGACTTCGCCGTCTTCGACATGGAGCACTCCGGCTGGTCGATCGAGACGATCCGCATGCTGCTGGCGACCTGCGGCGGGACGAGCCTCGTGCCGCTGGTCCGCGTGCCGACGACCGAGTACGACCTGATTGCCCGGGCCCTCGACATGGGCGCGGCGGGCATCATGGTGCCGATGGTCGAATCGGCCGAGCAGGCCCGGCGGATCGTCGAGTTCGCCAAGTATCCGCCGATCGGCCGGCGCGGGGCGGCGTTCGGCATCGCCCACGACAACTACACGGGCGGCGACACGCTGGCCAAAATCGCCGCCGCTAATCGCGAGACGCTGCTCATCGCGCAGGTTGAAACAGCCGCGGGCGTGCGGCACGTCGAGGAAATCGCCGCGGTGGACGGAATCGACGTACTCTGGATCGGGCACTTCGACCTCTCGAACTCGCTGGGAATTCCCGTGCAGTTCACGCACCCCATGTTCCAGGACGCAGTGGCCAAGGTGCTGGCCGCCTGCGCGACCCACCGCAAGACCGCCGGCTTCATGTGCGCCGACGTCGCCGACGGCAAGGCGCTGTTGGCCAAGGGATTCCGCATGCTCGCCTACAGCGGCGATTTGTGGCTGTATCAGCAGGCCCTGCGGGCGGGGCTGGCCGAGCTGAGGCGGTGATCGTAGCCGACGCTGCCAGCGTCGGCACAGCAACGAGGGCGACGCTGGCAGCGTCGCCTACGGCGCGTGCAGCTCTGTCAGCGGGCCGATGGCGACGGTGGCGGTCTGGCTAAGCGGGTACTTCTTCAGCACACGGTGCAAGTCGTCGAGCGTTACTCTGCGATAGGCCTCGACCGCTTCGCGGACGGTCTTGTACTGCCGCCGCTGCAGCCAACTGCTGCCGATCGAGAACATCCGGTTCGTCGGCCGCTCGGCCTGAAGCACGATGCTCGCGCAGACCTTGTTCTGAGCCTGCGACAGCTCCTCCGCGGTGATGCCGTCAGCCTCGAGCTTGGCGAAGAGATCGGACAGCCGGCGGAGATTGCTCTGGGCCTCCTCGGGCAGGCAGCTCATCCCGATGTAGAACACGCCGGCCCCCTGGTACTCCTGCGTGCTGATCGCGGCGTACTCGGCCAGGCCCGTGTCGATCAGCTCCCAGAACAGCCGGCTGCCGGTCTCGTCGCCGATGATCGTCGCCAGCAGCCGCGCGGCGTATCGGTCGTCGTCGGTCGCCGACGGCGCCGCGGCAAGCTGCACGACATATTGCTGCACGGCCAGCGGCTTGTGGATGACTTGAAAGCCGGACCGCGGCCGCGCCGGCGGCAGCTCGCGCGGGGCGTCGAACATCTGCCAGCGGCCGCAGTAGTTCTGGGCCTGGAGGATAAGCGCGTCGAAGGCAACGTTGCCCGCCGCGGCGAGCACCATGTTCCGCGGGCTGTAGCGGCGCTCGAAATAGTGCAACATCGCGTCGCGGGCCAGGCCGCCGACGCTGGCGGTTGTGCCTAGCACGCTGTTGCCCAGCGGATGTTCGCCAAAAAACGCCGCCATGCACTTCTCGTGGGCCCCGTACGGAGGCTGATCGTCGTACTTGGCGATCTCCTCCAGGATCACCTGCTTCTCGGTATCGAAGTCGTCCTGCCGCAGCACCGGCCGCATCATGTCGGCCAGCAGCTCGAGGATCTGCTCCTGGTCTTCGGGCAGCGTCGTCGCGTAATAGACCGTCTGTTCCTCGCTGGTATAGGCGTTGCTGCCGGCGCTCAGGTCGTCGAGGTCGCGATTGACCTCGGCCGCCGTGCGGTTGGCCGAGCCCTTGAAGACCATGTGCTCCAGGAAGTGGCTCACGCCCGAGATCGCGTCGTTCTCGTCCCGCGCCCCCGTGCGGACGAAGAACGCGAACGCCGAAGAATAGGCGTCGGGGCTGACCTCGGCCACGATTTCCAGGCCGTTATCGAGGATGTGCTGGCGAAAGGGCATGCGGGTCCTTTTCCGTGGAGCTGGGGATCACTTCCATTGTTCATCCCGGCGGCGGCAAGTCGAGGGCAGGATTCCGCTCAAAGAAGCCGTCGGGCTTGAGCGCAAAACCTAGCGAAGAAACCGGCATGACCGGCCAGTCCTCGAGCCGCGGGACGTGGTTGTGGCCAAACACGTACCACAGGACGATGTCGGTGGCGGCGACGCTGCGGTCGGCAGTGGTCCAGCGGGGCAGGCCGTCGCCGCCGGCGTGCTGGTTCGGATATTCCCCAGCCGCGAACCGCTCGTCGTCCCGATGCGGAGTGACCCACAGCTGGTGCTGCGTGAAGCCTGCTCGCCGGGCCACGGCCGAATCGGGCTGCAATAGCAGCGGGCAGTTCTCGCCTGGAATCAGGCGATAGCCGACGGGCTGACCCAGGCGGTTCTTCCGCTGCGGGTTGACCACCCGCCAAAATCGCCCGGCTGCCCCGTTCACATGCCGCCGCGCGGCAGACTCGATTGCCAGCGGCGTGACTTCCGCCCGGAACGCGTGGCCGTGCGGGTTTTTCGGAGCGCGCGGCAGCCCGACGGTGTTGACCTCTTGCACCGAGTTCTCGTTGCCGTCGATGTCCAGGTCGAGCCGCGCGCAGAACACGTGCTGGTGGAAAGGGGCGGCGAGCTGCGGGGCGACCTCCACGCCAAACTCCGGCGTCTGCCCCCGATGAATCGCCGTCGTGTTCATGATGCCGGTCAGCTTCACCTCGCAGGCCAGGCTGCCGTCCTGGTAAAAGTGCCAGTAGAACGCGTAGTCGTAGTTGCCCGCCGTCGCAATGTACGAAACCACCAGGCGCCGCGAGCGGCGGGCCTCGGCCTGGTCCATGCGCTGCTCGGTGTGCTTCCAAAGCAAGCCGGCGTCCTCCTCATGGAGGCAGATCGCGTTCTTGATCGCCAGCGCGTCGCCGCGCTCGGTGACGATGTGGGCGTCGAAATAGCGGATCGTGCCCAGGCAGTCGCAGCCCTGCGACAGCGGATTGGCCATCGCCCCCAGCAGGTACTCGCCGATGTCGAACGGGTTCTTGCGATAGTACGGCTCGCCCGGATCGCCGTAGGTCACGAGCATTTCGCAAATCGACGCCCGGTGCAGGATCGGCCGCTCGCGGCCGGCGTCCCAATGCCGCACGTCGTGCAGCGTCAGCCCCTCGCGGGCGTTGAAGCCGATGCGGAACCGCCAATGCTGCCAGCGGACGTCGCGGCCGCTGACCGTGAAGCTCGGCCCTTCCGGCTGCACGATCTCCAGTGGCATAAGCCCGTCGCGAAACTTGCCGATCGAATCGCGATCCCAGCGGCCCTCCTCCGGGGGCAGCGGCACGGGGCCAAAGTCCCGGACCTCCAGCACTTCGCTGGTGTTCAGATCGATGACCGCCAACAAGCCGTCGATCGGGCGGGAATAGGGATTCGCCGCCTCGTCGGGCTTCAGGAAGAACAGCGGCCGCGTCAGCCGGCGGTTCTTGTAGCCGGCCGGTTCGTTGCCATAGTTTCCCGCCGACCAGCAATCGATGATGACCAGGTTCGCATCGTCGATGCCGCGCTTGGCCAGCGCTTCCAGGAATTTGGGCGATTGCCGCACCGCCTGCTCGCACTCCTGGCACTCCCCGATGAACATCGCCGGCTGCACGCCCGCCGGCAGCTTTTTGAACCCGCTCACAGCGTGCTTGCCAAGATCAACGATCGCCTCGAAGCCGAGGCCGCTCTCGCGATCGAGCAGCACGACCTGCGCTAGCCGGGCCAGCGGCTGCCCGGGCTTCCAGGCCTGCATCTCGGTCTTCGCCGGCTCCAGCAGCGAGGTGCTGATGAAGCGGAAGCCGCGGCCGAGCACGCCGGCCTCGTCCAGGATGGCGGTGGCTGCTTCGATCTCATCAGCCGTCAGCGGATCGAGCGGATGCGGGACGGCAGCGGCTGCCCTTTGAGCAGCTGCGGCGGGCTGAAAGACCACGGGCAGCGCCGCGAGGGCGCCGGCGCCCAGGAGCGCGTTCTCCAGGAATCCGCGGCGGGAGACCGAATTGTCAGCGGCCATGAATCGGTTCCGTGGTTGCTGAATCTAGTTAACCAGGAACCCGCCCGGCTGCGGATCTGCCAGCTCGGCCTGCACCGGCTGCTGAGCTGCCGCCTGGGCTTCGCGGCGGGCCAGCTCGGCTTCGGCCTGGGCGGCGTTCATCCGGCCGTAGGCTACCTCGAGCATCAAGAGGCCCGTGTCGTTCAGGCCGACGCGCTGGGCCAGCTCCATCGCCCGCTCGTAGGACGCTTGAGTGAAGAACGCGAGCTTGTACGTGAGAAAGAGCACGCCGCCGGCCGCGCAGCCGATGACGACGGGCAGCACCCAGTCGAAGGGCCCGGCTTTCTGGCTGAGCAGGCAGATCGCCAGGCCGATGCAGGCCCCGATGATGGCGATGACGCTGCCGCCGCGGAGCCAGCCGGCGAGGATCGACTTGAAGCTCAGCGGGATATCCGTGCCACGGAAGCCGCCGTCAGCCGTCTTTTCCAGCACGATGTACGAAGCGGTGGGAATGAGCGGGATGTAGTAGACGTGCCCGAACTGCGTGACGACGTGGAACATGCCGCCGGGAACTTCATCGACTTTCCCGGCGTGCGTCGTGCCCCAGATGATGACCATGGCTGGCTCCCAGCTGTGTGAAGTAACGGCTCTAGCATAGCGAACCGCCCCTGAGACTCAAGAAAAAGGGGGCAGGGCTTCCTCTCTCTTCGGGGGAAGGCAATTGGTTAAAAGCTCGCCCATTGCTAGCGGGGTTTTCATCGCGCCTTCATTGAACCTTCATATTAATTCTCGATTTTCAACTGGAGTCAAATCAACCGACGCCGCCTCATTTTCTCTGGGGAAATCCATGCCGAAGTTTCTCTGCCGCAGGCCTCAATCGCGAGGCTTTACGCTCGTCGAACTCCTCGTTGTCATCGCCATCATCGGCGTCCTGGTCGCCTTGCTATTGCCCGCCGTTCAAGCGGCGCGCGAGGCTTCGCGGCGCTCTCAGTGCCTGAATAATCTCAAGCAAATCGGCTTGGGAGTTCACAATTTCGAATCGAGTCATTCCAAGTTGCCGAACTCGGGGCAATGCGATTCCACGGGCAGCAACTCGACGACCTACATGATTCACTCGACGGCCACGCAAATCCTGCCGTACATCGAGCAGCAAGCGGTGTACGACATGTTCGATCACGAGGCATCCCCTGCGACGTTTGGAGCGACGCTTTCCGGCACGCAATGGACTTCGAACGGCGCGATCTTGCACCTCAATGCCAAGGGCCGCCCCTATGATGACCCCGCCAATGCCCGCTGGCAGCAAGCGGCGAAGACCCAGATTTCGACCTTTGTCTGCCCAAGCGCGCCCTTGAAAAAGTCGACTCGCGACCCAGTGCACGGCTATGGCGGGTGGGACTACATGTTCATTGCTCTAAGCGACGTGGATGAGACGCAGGGCTCGGCCACCTTCAAGCAGCGGACGGTGCCGGCCGGCTCCGCGGCCTGGCTGGCTCAGGTTGTGCCTGGCATGTTGACTTGCGATGGCGCACGGTTTGCCAACACCACTGACGGCACAAGCAACACGTTTCTTTGCATTGAGGACGCTGGCCGGGCCCATCCCAACGTAGTCAAGTTCGGCGCCGCCTCATCCCGGAACAGCCCCATGGCCAGCCCTGCCGACGCAATGCCCAGCCGACTGCGGCGAGTGTTCGCCTGGGCCGACCCGGACGCCGTCACCAACGGCTTCTCCGGTCCGAATAACGCCACCGTTGCGGGCGACCGGGTCGCCAAGGTCAACAACCACAAGGCCCCGGTTGGCGGACCGACCACCTGCCCGTGGAGCACGAACAATTGCGGCCCGAACGACGAGCCCTTCAGCTTCCATCCCAACGGCGTGAACGCGGTCATGGGTGACGGCTCGGTCCGTTTCGTTCTGGACAGCATGGATGCCCTGCTGCTCAAGGCGCTCTGCGGCGCCAACGACGGCAAGGTGACGCAACTCGACTAACCGCTGCACACCGGCCGAAAAACGGCAACGGCCTCACGAG
>DASRJB010000531.1:0-3478 GCA_035649715.1 Pirellulaceae bacterium | reverse complement strand
TGTCGCCGGCCTGGCAGCCCTTGAGGGGCGTGTCGGCCGCGTGATAGAGGCGGATGGGCCGCAGGCCGCAATACAAATCGAGCTGCTCGCGGAGGTCGAGCTGCGGGGCGATTTCGCGGCCGTCGGGCCAGCGGATTTCGGGCCAGCCCATTGCCCCCAGCAGCACCGCGTCGGACGCGCGGCAGGCGGCGAGCGTTTCCGCCGGCAGCGGATCGCCGCGGCGCTGGTACTCGCCCGCGCCAGCCGGCAGCTCGCTCAGCTCCAGCCGCAGGCCGCTGCCTGCGGCTTCCACGGCCCGCAAGACGCGGACCGCCTCGGCCATCACTTCGATGCCGATGCCGTCGCCCGGCAGAACGGCAATGCGAAGCTGCTGCGTGGAGGGCATCGCGGGCGCTTCCGCCGCGGGCACCGGCAGCGTGGCGGGCAAGGTCGTTGCGGCGGCCAGAGAGCGGGAAGACATAAGATCCCCAAGGTGAAGGCGGACGAAAACTCACTGCCGATTGAACTGCACGTAGTCAATCCGCACTCCTTCGCCGACGGCATCCAGGCGAATCTCGCTGCCCAGGCGAACGGGCACGCCGCGCACGGTGTGCGTGATCCAGCCCGCGTCTCCCTCGCCGCCTTGCCAGGGACTGCCCTGGGCAACGCCGTCCACGAACAATTGCACGCGGCCGCGGGCGATCGGCGCCGGAGCGCAGCGGATTTCCACATCGTACTTGCCGTCAGCCGCGTAGGGCTGGGCAAAACGCGTCGCCAGCTGGCCCGAGTCGCCCGTCAGCTTGACTTGCAGCCGGTGGGACGCCGCGCGATCGTTCGTGTCCTCGACGCCGCATCCCTTCAGCTCGCGGAAGTTTTCGGCTTCCAGGCGGATCTGCTCGCGGCTGGCGAGCGGCTGCGGCGCGGCGTGGTTATCCAGCAGCTTTTGCAGCTTGGCCGGGTCGGCGTCTTCGTCGCCGGTGGCCAGGAAATACGCCATGCCCGCGTCGGACGGATCGGGCCGCGTCGAAACCTTGAGCCGCTCCCACAGCCAGCGGACCTTCGCGTCGGCCGAATCCCGCATCCAGTGATACGCCTGCCACGAGTCGGCCGGCGCGGGCTGCCCATAGGGGCTCTTGCTCAGGAGGCGGTTCTGGTCGCGAATCTGCACCCAATGCACGCCCGTCTCGATCACGCTCCGCTTGCTGTGCGTGAACTTGTATTGCCGGGCGAAGCCGTCGTTCCAGCGGCTGTGCGAGATGCAATAGACGTGCTGCCGCTTCTCGGGCTGGGCCTTCTGGATGCCGAGGTAGGGGACCTCCATCGGCCCGGCGACGATGAAATAGAGCGGGTCCTCGGCCGTGGAGGCATCGATCGCCCGGGCGATGCTAGCCACGGCGCTACTCAGGTCCTGGCGGCAGTCGTGAAACAGCTCCGGCCGGTAGCCGTAGCGCTCGGCCGCGCCGAGAACGCTTTCGGCGTGCGTCTTTTCCCAGGCCGGATCGGTCTGCGGGAGAATGCAGTTGTAATCGAAGTGGACGAGGCGGTCCTTCAGGCCCGCCTCAGCGAAGATCGCCAGAGCAACGGGCGACGCGGCCCAGTCGTCGGGATCGTTGTGGTTGCCGTCGGCGCTGTAGGCGATGCGGCCGCGGAACTTGCCATCGATGAACGGGCCCGCGATGGGCTCGGTGGTTTCCTTGCCCGTCGGCTTGATGAGGGCCGCGCCGGTCGCATACCAGGGCGTCATTTGGCGATTGGTCTTGCCGGTGAAGATGCTCAACTGCGGGTTGGTCGCGGGGATCTTCTGGGTGGCGAAGAGCATCGTCTCGTCCTGCTTCGCGTGGGCCACGCGGACGGCGGAGTAGGGACCATACCCGCCGAGTTTGCGGTTCTGGCCGCGGTGGAAGTCGTCCCAGATCGCGCTGCCGCCGCTGGCCGGGCTGCTGGGATTCGGAATTGTCCGCGGCGAGGCGGCGTTGACCGTCGCCGTGAAGGTGCGGAACGAAGCCAGGTTCACCCACAACTGCTGGCGGCGGAGGTCCGCCGCGGGCGACGTCTGGCGATCATAGGCCAGGTGCAAATGAACCTGCGCGCCGCGGAGGGCCGCCATCTCGGCCATTTCGCTCCACAGCGCGTCGCGCCCGATCGTGAGGACGCAGGGCACTCCCTTGACCTGGAACCACATGTCGGCAGTGCTGGTTCCCGCTGCAAAGAGCTCGGGCCGCTCGACGACGAGCTGGGCGTACCGCGTCAGCAGCTGGCCGTCCGGGCCGATCGCGACCGCCGTATTCAGCAGCCGATCTCGCTCGCGCCAGGGCAGGCCGCAGACGACGTACAGCCCGGTATTGCGGGCCGCGACTTGAACCGACGCCAGGTAGGCCTCCAGATCGGCCTGCTTCGCGCTGCGGATGTCCGCGCCCTCCGCGCCGGTCAGCGCCAGCTCGGGAAAGACGACGAGGTCCGCGCCGCCGTCCTTCGCCTGATAGATCAATTCGTTGATGTGCGCGGCGTTTTCGTCCAGCGAGGTCGAGCAGGCCATCTGGGCCGCGGCGATCTTCAGTTCGACCTGCGGCGAGGTAAGCGCGCGGAACGGCGGAGCAGCGACGCTTTGGCCGCTCAGGATCGACACGCCCGCTGTCCAGAACTCTTTGAACTGCGGATGGCTCTTTCGCCGCTGGGCCTCGCCGGCGGTCGCTCGCGTCAGGTCCAGCTCCGCGACGAGCAGCTTGTCCGATTCCTCGCCCAGCGACGCCAACAAGCTGCCGTCCGGGTTGATCACCGCGCTGTGCCCGTGGCCGGGCGTATTCTGGGCCCGGTCCTCCTTCGCCGAATTGGCGAAGACGACGAACACCTCGTTGCGGATCGCCCGCGGCACGTACCAGAACCAGCCCAACTCCGGCAGCCACTCGTCGGCGTAGTTGTTCGAGACCTCGAACAGGATTTTGGCCCCGGCCATCGCCGGCAGCTCTTCCACGCTGCGGATCCAGCGGTCGGCGCAGATCGCCGCCGCGCAGGGTACGCCATCGATCTCGAACAGGCCCGGGCAATCGGGAAACCGCGCGTCGGACCACATCTTGTTGTAGGTCTGGATGATTTCGCCGCGCGGATCGATCACCAGCAGCCGCTCGAAGGGCTTTTCGGCAGCGTTGCGCTTGTAAAGGCCGCCGAGCAGCACGTACACGTCGCTGGCGGCCGCGACCTTTCGCAATTCTTCTACGGCGGCGTCGATTTGCGGCGTGGTAGCTGCGGGCGGGGCGAAGAGCGAAGTCTCGGGGAAGACTACGACGCGGCAGCCCTCCGCTTTGGCCTCGCGAATCTTGGCCGCGATCTTGTCGCGGCTGGCCTCCAGGGTCGGCTCCAGGCCGACCTGCACAATGCCGAGCTTGAGCGACTTCGGCGGGGCGGCAGCTGCCTGTGGCAACGTGGCGCAGGCAATCAGCCACAGAACAATCAGGGACGAAATACTCAAGCTGTGTTTCATCCCCGGCACCCTCGAGCAGCG
>DASRJB010000530.1:0-6354 GCA_035649715.1 Pirellulaceae bacterium | reverse complement strand
GGCCCGCAGCCAGGACGAATCGTACAGCCTCGCCGTCACCCAGCCGCATGTGGCGCTGCCGGCGCTTTTGGCGTTGCTGCAGAGCCGCGGCTTGGCGCTGGCCCACCTGACGACGCGGCACGCCACGCTGGAAGACGTCTTTGTCTCGCTCACCGGCCGCCATCTGGAGGAACAGCCCAATGGCCAGCCGTAGGCTCGAGCCGATCTGGCAACTGACGCTGGCGCGGGTGAAGGAATTCACCCGCCAGCCGGCGGCCATTTTCTGGGTCTATGGCTTCCCGATTCTGATGATGATGTCGCTGGGGATCGCCTTCCGCGACAATCCCACCGAGATCATCGCGGTCGATCTCATCGTGGACCAAAGCCGCGACCAGTGGTCGCGCTCTGCGACCCCGCCGGCAGCCCTCAGCGAGATTCAAAGCCGTCTCGCCGCCGATTCGCGATTCAAGCTCAACATCCAGCCAGCCGATTGGCAAAAGCGCCTGCAAGCCGGCAAGACCGACCTGGTCATCGAAGTTCTGCCGACGGCCAGCCAGCCGGCGTATCGCCTGTGGGACGAGCCGCACCGGGCCGAGAGCCGCGTGGCCCGCTACGCAGTCGAAGCGCTGCTCCTGCGGACGGACGAGTCGCCGCCGCCGGCCCCGGTGCAGCACCTCCAAAAGGCCGGCTCGCGGTACATCGACTTTTTGCTGCCGGGGATGATCGGGATGGGGCTGATGGGGGGCGGCATGTGGGGCGTGGGCTTCGTCATCGTCGATATGCGGGTCCGCAAGCTGCTCAAGCGGTTTCTGGCGACGCCGATGCGCCGCAGCGACTTTCTGCTCGCCGTGATGATCAGCCGGCTGATGTTCTCGCTGGCCGACATCGTGATCCTGCTCGTGTTCGGCTACTTCGTATTTGGCGTCCGCTGCCAGGGAAGCTACCTCGACCTGACCGCCGCGGTGCTCGTCGGCGGCGTCGCCTTTTCCGGGATTGGCCTGCTCGTGGCCAGCCGGGCGGAGACGCTGGAAACGGTCAGCGGCCTGATGAACCTGATCATGCTGCCGATGTGGATTCTCTCGGGTGTGTTCTTTTCGTCCGAGCGTTTCCCTGAGGTCGTGCAGCCGCTGATCAACCTGCTGCCGCTGACCGCGCTGAACCAGCTGCTCCGTGGGATCATCCTGGAAGGCAAATCGCTGGCCGCGCTCTGGCAGCAGGCGGCGATCTTGGCCGCGTACGGCGCAACGACATTCGCGATCGCGCTGCGGATTTTTCGGTGGAAATAGCTCCGCCTAGCGTCGCCTTTCCCCGCTTGCCCGACCAGCGAAAAAGCCGGCCAATTCGCCGGCGACACAACCCAGCGCGAGCGAGAACCAGCACTGTCCGATCACCACGAAATTCAGGAAGCCATAACTCGATCCCGCGGTCGCATACGGCAAATTGAGCCACACGCCGGGCATCCTTTGATGATCGGCTACGTCCTGGCCCATCGCCCTTCCCAAGGCGTCGATTGCCAGGCGCGACAGGAGAATCTCGCCGGTCACATCGTCCAGCCAAGGGCCCAGCGTGAGGAGCAGATGAACGCCTGCGAACAACAAGAAAGCCAGCCAGAAGGCCCGCGCTGCACCGCTCGTCACGATAGCGCCCATGACCGCAGCACAGAGCGCCAGGATCGTCACCGACAGGAAGGCGCTGGCCAGCAGGTGCGAAGCACTGGCCAGCGCTGCCAGGCCGATCGCGACGAAAGCAGTCGATCCGAGCAGTTTGGCAACCGAGAATTGCAAGGCGATTCTTCCTGCTACTTGATCTCCCGCAATCGGATGTTGCGGAACTCCATGGCGGCGCCTTCGGCCTGCATGCCGATGTGGCCTTCGGCGGGCGCGAAGCCGGTGGCTTCCCAGGCGAGCTTTCCGTTGCAGTGGAGCGTGAGCTTGTCGCCGACCGCGGTGACGCGCCACTCGTTCCACTCGCCGGCGGGCTTTTGCAAGTCGCCGACGGCCTTCGCGCCGGTGACCTTGCCGCCGATGAATGCGCCCTCGCTTTTGTGGGCCAGGTTGATCTGGTTGCTGCCGACCTTTTTGCCGCTGCGAACATAGAGCCCGCTGTTGTATCCGTTTTTCAGGCCGCGCCACTCGAGGCGCAGCTCGAAATTGCCGTAGGCCTTTTCCGATCCCAAATGCGGAGCCCCGCCGCCGGTGACCTTGATGACGCCCTCCTCGACTCTCCAATTCGCCGGAATCTCCGCCGGCGGCGACGGCCCATCGCCGAACCGCCAGCCGGTGAAGTCCTTGCCGTTGAACAGCTCCACGAACCCCGCGTCGCGCTCTTCCGCCGGCAAGTCGGCGGCGAAAGCGGGCAAGGCGGCCAGCGCGGCAGTCAGGGCGAGGGCGATCATGGATCGGGGTGGGACAGCGGACATGTGGCTACGGTTTCCTTTCGTCCTTCGGATCGGCGGCGAGCGAATAGCGGAAAGTCGGGCCGTGCTTGGAATGCTTGGGGCCTTCAGCGAACTCGGCGGGAAACGCCATCGACGGGTGCGGGAACGAATAGCGGCGGCCCAGGGCTTCGACGTGCTCCGCGTAATCGATGGTCAGGCCTGCCGGGTTGATCATGCCGACGTTCGAGTCGCGGGCGTCGGGATAGTGCGCGACGATCGCGTACCGCCGGCCGGCCGAGAGCTTGATCGGGTGCGTCGTTATCAGCCGGAACGCGCCGGCCAGCGGCGCAGTCGTGCCGGGAACCATCGTCTCTTGCGTCAGCGGCCCCGACGGGTCCTCGATGTCCCAGATGGCGATTTCGTGCTGGGCGGCCAGGCCGTCGCCGCCGCTGTCGAAGAGGCCCAGGTGCGTCACGACGATGTCGGCCTTCGGCCGGAATTCCCAGCCCTCGATAAGATTCCGGCCGCCGCCGCTGATGCCGCCGGGCGTCAGCTTGACCGCGTCGAACGAGCCCTCCTGGTATTTGGCCGGCGGGCGATCGAGCCGCGCCAGCAGCCGGCCGGCCACGCCGCGGATAGCAGCGTCCTCGTGCCTTTGCAGCTCGGCCAGCGCCGCTCGGTCGGCCTCGGCCACGATCGCCAGCATCGCCCGGGCCGCCGCTTCCTGCATCGCCGGCGAAACGATCCGGCTGCGAAGCTGCACCAGCAGCGGCAGGCCGACGGGCAGCTTCTCCTCCTCGATCAGCCGCAGCGCCGCCGGCAAGAGTCCGGCCTCGGGCGAAGCGCCCTTCAGGGCCACCTTGGCCCGCCAGGCCCGCTCGGGATCGGGGCTGGTCGCCGCCGCCTGCAACTTCAGCGTGGGCACGAAGTCGAGACTGGCCAGCTGCAGCGAGGCCCGCTCGCGGACTTCGAACTGCGGATCGCCCAGCTCGGCGATCCAGCGATCGACCTGCTTTTCGAGCTGGGGGTCCAGCAGCGATTCCAGGTAGTCGCGGACTCCTTCCAGCGTCGGCTCGACGCCTGCCGCCCGAAGTCGAGCGTGCGTCGCCGGCGGCTGCACGGCGCTCCTCGCAGGCTGCGCTTGCGCGCAGTTTGCCGCTGCGAATACAAGTACTGCGGCGAGGAGAATCAGAGGGCGCATGGCAAGCGTAGAGCAAGCGTCCTCGCTTGCTCATCGACATCCGCGCACGACCGCTGCACAAGCGAGGACGCTTATGCTACGCCTCATTGTCGCGGATCGCCGCTCAAGAAGCCACCAAAGTCAGCGCTGGCCGCGGTGGGTGAGCGAGAGGACGACGCTGATCAGCGTCATCAAGAGGAGCGGGCCGGCCAGGACCATCAGCATGCCCACCAGGCGCGACTGGGGCAGCGTCTGGCCGCGGAGCATGTAGTATCCCGGCGCGGCTGCCGCAGCGACGACGAACATCACGACCATCAGCCCCAGCAGGCTGAACTGAAAGGCCGGGCGCTTGGGCTGCTTGACGGGCGGGTTCACGGCTTCGCCGAGGAGAGAACGATGACGAGTAAGATCATGACTGCGTCCTAATCTTAATCCTAATCTTAATCCTAATCGTCCTCCGCTCGCCCTCACCCGTCAGTAGGCCCCTTCTGCCGGAAGGGACCTTGAAGCGCAGCGAGTTGCACCCTCTTCGTTTTCCGCGCCACCAAGGTCCCGCCCGGCAGGCGGGACCTACAAGAAGCGGGAGGCGCTCACACCGGGCACGTTTCGCGGCGGTTGTGCAGGCTGGTGATGCGGGCGACGACGTCGGCCTGCGACAGCTTGGGGCCGACGGGCAGAATCAAGTAGGTCGCATGCGAGCAGCAGCCGTCGAGGATGACCTGCCGGGCGTTGGGGGCGCTGAAGCCCGACTCGCACGGCTCGTGGCCGTGAATGAGCAGCTCCGCGCCGACCTGGCGGGCGAAAGCTTCGGCATTGGCCGAGCGGAAGTCGCGGCCCCAGACGAGCTTGAAGGCCGGGCTGCCGCTGCGATAGTCGGCACACGAGAGCGGCCGCGCGAGCACGCTGGCGTCGAATGGCTCGCGGTCGCACTGGTCGGGCAGGCTGTGGCTGATGAAAACGCCGCTGGAGAGCCGCACCGCCAGCGGGCAGGTCGCGAGGAACGCGAGGTAGGCGTCGCGGACTTTCTCGCCGGCCTGGCCGTACATCTCGTTGATGCCGCTGCGGAAGAGCAGGTTGAGCATCTTCCGCGACTTGCAAATCGGAAAGTCGCCCAGCTCGGCCAGCTCGTGATTGGAGAGCAGGAAGTGGAACCGCTCCGGGAATTCGGTCTTGAGGCGGATGCAGTCCTCGAGCAGGAGGTGCGACATGCAGCCGCCGTTTTCGCCCGGATACTCGGGGCCGCCGTGGCAGACCTCCTGCATGACCAGGTGCCGCCGCGGATTGTCGGCCAGGTCGGCGACGCGGAGCAGCTTCTCGAAGTTCAGCCGGTTGCCGTGCAGATCGGCAACGATCATCACGTCTTCGGCGTTGCCCGGCGTCAGGCTGACGACGTTGCCCTGCCGCACCGCGCAGGACCGATTCGCCTCGGCCGCCTGGCGGCAGAGGTCGAGCACTTCGCAAACGAGATCGGGATGGGTGGGCATCGCGAGGAGGGAAGCCTTCAGCACCAGCGCTCCAGTCAAATATATGCAGTCGCCGGGCCTAAGACCAACTGGAGTCGCCTGGCGGGGGCTGCCGCGCATGCCGATTTTCTGAATTCTGCGGGTTTTGCCGCCGATGATGCCTGTAGGAGGGCGGCGGTCCAGTTGGGCCCCGCTTGCAGCCTGCGCCCGACGCAAACGACCCATTCTCCGGGCGAGGTTGACCCATTCCAAGGAAGGATGCATTGCCATGAGGGTTTACCTGCTGGCCGCGGCTGCGCTGTTGTTGGCCGCCGGCACCGGCTGTCGCAACATCAACCTGGCCAAAGGTGGCTGTGGGCAATGTGGTACCGGCGGCGGCTGCGGGCCGTGCGACGGAGGCGGCATGGGCGGGAACGGTGGACATGGCGGTCACGGCGGCGGTGCGTATGCGGGCTATCCCGGCGCTGGTCCGCATGGCCATATTCCCGGCGGACACTACGGCCCGCACGGCGGTCCCTATGGCACGCCCGGCTACCCGCACCACCACTTCGATCGCGAATACGTCGGCCCGCCTGGTCCGCCGACGGCGCAGGTCGCCTATCCGTACTACACGATCCGCGGCCCGCGCGACTTCCTGGTCGACAACCCGCCGAGCATCGGCCGGTAGCCTGGCGTAGCCGACGCTGCCAGCGTCGGCGCTGGCCGAGGCCGTCAGGACGACGCTGGCAGCGTCGTCTACGGCCCCTTCTTCGCTCGCAGGCGAACGACGATGTCGGGATCGCTGGGCGAAGTCGCCAGCCCGCCGTTATCCTGGCCGTCCTTTCCGACGCTGTAGATGAACAGCTCGCCGGAATCCGCCCCCGGCTTGAGCCGCAGCGGCAGGCCGTCGAAGGGATCGCGCGGAATCGCAGGCAGGTACTTGGGCACGAGGTCGCTGGCCTGTGCGGGGAAGGCGCCAGTCGCCAGGCGATGGCGCTCGGCTGCGACGGCCATCCGCAGGACGTCGCGGTGAGCGAGCGTCCGGCCGCTGGCGTCGAACGCCGCGCCGGTCGCCGGCAGGATCATCAGCGTCACCATGTACTTCATTTTCTCCAGCGGGTTCTTCGCGCCGGCCCGCTGCTTGAGCTTCATCTCGGCCGCCCGGGCGCGTTCGCGGGCTTCCGGAAAGGGCTCTTTCGACGCGGCGATCAGTTCCTCCAGCAGTTGGAGATACCACTCGCAATCGGCCGGCCTGCTGAGCTGCCCGCCTTTTCCCATTCCTTTGAGCTGCGGAACGTCGGGCACGTTTTCCAAGTGATGGAACGTGTGGTAGCCCATCGCCCGCTCGCCGATGAGCCCCGTGGTCAGACCGCCCT
>DASRJB010000529.1:0-2941 GCA_035649715.1 Pirellulaceae bacterium | reverse complement strand
CCGACGCCGCGCCGCTGGCCAAGCTGACCGCGATGGGCTCGCTGGATCTGTCGAACAATCAGATCAAGGACATGGCGCCGCTCGCCGGGCTGACGAAGATGCACGCCCTGTACCTGACGGCCAACCCGGTCGCCGATTTTGCACCGCTGGCCAGTCTGAAGAACTTGCAGCGGCTGGATCTGCGGAAAACGGGAATCAGCGACCTGACGCCGCTCGCCGGACACACCGAGTGGACGTTTCTGTTTCTGAGCAACAACAAGATCATGGAGATCGCGCCGCTCCTCGCCGCGGTGAAGAAGGACCTGGAGGGGCAGAAGCGGTTCGCCCCGTTCTTCAAGCTCTATATCGGCGACAACCCGCTCTCCGACGCCGGCAAGGCCCAGCTCGAAGAGCTGAAGAAGCTGGTTCCCAGCGGCCGCATTCATTTGACCTATCCTTAGCCCCGGCGTCTGGCATAGGATCGGCGAGCCGAATTCGCCCGGATTCGGCAGGCAATTTGAACAGAAGGAAACGAAGGCAACGAAGGAGAAAATGGGATCGGTCCTCTTTGATCCCGATCTGCTTCTCGTTTCTTCGTTCTCTTCGTTTGCTTCTGTTCGACTCCTTGTTCGTTCCAAGTTTGCCTACGAGGTTTCCATGGCTTGCTCGCGCTGGCTCCCAGGTTTGCTGCTGCTGGTTCTGTTGCCGGGAATGGCCCTGGCCCGAGCGCCGCTCACCGGAGCGCTCGCGGAATACGTCGCCGCCAAGGACGACAGTTACCGCTGGGTCAAGCGCAGCGAAGGCTCGGTGCTCACCTGCAAGTACATCGAGCTGACGCTGACCTCACAGACCTGGCGCGGGATCGTCTGGAAGCATCAACTCTTCGTCGTGAAGCCGGGCCGCGTCAATCCGGAGGCGAAACACGCGACGCTGTTCATCGCCGGCGGCAGCTGGCGCGACGAGCTGGCAGATCCCAAGACGCAGATCAAGCTGCCCGGCGAGGCCCTGGCCCTGGCCGCGGTCGCCGAAGGCCTGCAAACACCCGTCGCGATCCTGCTGCACGTGCCGCAGCAGCCGCTGTTTGGCGGCAAGCGCGAGGACGAGATCATCTCGCTCACGTTCCGCGAATATTTGAAGACGGGCGAGGCCGACTGGCCGCTTTTGGAGCCGATGGTCAAGAGCGCGGTCCGGGCGATGGACGCCACGCAGGAATCGCTGAAGCAGGAGTGGGGCCTGGAGGTCGAGCGGTTCACGATCACCGGCGCGAGCAAGCGCGGCTGGACGACCTGGCTTACCGCGGCAGCCGACGACCGCGTCGTGGCGATCGCCCCGATGGTCATCAACATGCTCAACATGTCTCCGCACAGCAAGCTGCAGAAGGCCTCGTTCGGCGGCCAGGCTTCCGAGCAGATCGACGAATACAAGGGCCTCGACGATTACATGGATACTCCCCGCGGCGTGGCGCTGCGGAAGATCGTCGATCCGTGGGAGTACCGCTCGCGGCTGGAGCTGCCCAAGCTGGTGATCCTGGGCACTAACGACCGCTACTGGCCGCTCGACGCGAGCAACCTCTACTGGAATGACCTGGTCGGCGAGAAATACCTGCTATGGGTGCCCAACGCGGGTCACGACCTGAAGGAGCGGGCGCGGGTCGTTGCCGGCCTGGCGGCGCTCAATCGGCGGATCATCAGCGGCCAGCCGCTGCCCAAGATCGACTGGAAATACGCTAGCGGCAGCGGCGGAGTGCGACTGAGCGTGACGAGCGACGTCAAGCCGTCGCGGGTTCGCATCTGGACCGCCAAGGCGCGGGCGCGCGACTTCCGCGAGTCGCTCTGGACCGCAATCGATGCTGCGGCGGCCGAGGGGGGCTACGCGTATCAGCTCGCCGCTCCGAGTGCGGGCTATGCGGCGCTGCTCGGCGAGCTCGTTTACAACGAAGGGACGGAAACCGAGTTCTCACTCAGCACCGATGTGCGGATGGTGCCGGCGGCGACCGCGGCAGCAGGCGGGCAATGAGCGGCGCGCGGCAAACGACGGGCGTCGCCGGGCTCGACGAACTGCTCGGTGGCGGGCTGATTCCGGGCACGCTGACCGTGGTCGTCGGTGCGACGGGAATCGGCAAGACGCAACTCGGGCTGCAATTTGCGAATGCGGGCCTCGCGCAGGACGGCCGCCGCGGCATTGTGCTCGATTGCAGCAGCCGCGGCGACTCGCAGAGCCACGCCCAGTACGCTCAGCGGATGTTCGGCTGGCAGCTGGCCGCCGCCGATGCCGGGCAGCCGGTGGACGTGGAGAGCGTGTTCCAAAGCCGCGACCAGTGGTCGCGGTCTGCCGATACACCGCGACCACTGGTCGCGGCTTTGTGTGATTACCTCCACATCTTCGACTATCACGGCCGGCGGGTGACGCGGCGTGACTTGGAGTGGGAGGAGTGGCGGAACTGGCAGGCGGAATTGAACGCCCGGTTGCGGGCGGCGATTGCCTTCCTGTACGGCAACTTCGTCCGTGGCGTGCGGCGGGTCGTGATCGACGGCATCGAGCCGGCAGACCGACCGGGGGATTCGATCCAGTTCAGCCTGTTCGAATACGTCTATCACCAGATCCTGCGCAAGGACCCGGAGTGGGTGGCCCGCGACTTGTTCCGCGAAAGCTATCGCCGGCACGCAGCAGAGGCGGCCCAGCACACGTACGATCCGGCCCGCATCGGCTGCCTGCTGCTGTACACCTCGCACGAGACGATGCTCGACGACCTGATCAGCCGGCGGCTGGACGAGGGGGACGTGCTCTCGAACGCCAACACGCTGATCTATATCGGCAAGACTCGCGACGGCAATCGCCTCGGCCGCGGCCTGTACATCGCCAAGCACCGCGGCAGCGCCGCCGCCGAGCGGATCGTCGAATTCCGGATCGACGACCAGGGGCTTTCCATCGCTTAGCCCGGCGTCCACGCCGGGCGGACACC
>DASRJB010000528.1:0-4131 GCA_035649715.1 Pirellulaceae bacterium | reverse complement strand
ATAGTTCTCTTCGCTCAGGCGCAGCACCTTCCCGCGCGGGTCGTAGTGGTCCGAGAGCTGGCCCGGAACGGTCTCGATCTCGACTTGCTGCAAGCCGGCGGAATCGAGCAGCCGGCGGGCCGCCATGAACCCGCTCACGCTGGCGGCCATCTGCCGGCCGCGGGCGTACGCCGACTGGACCCACATCTGGGCAATGAATGCCAGAATTAGGGCCGGCGAGAGAAACAGCAGCATTTGCAGGTTGTAATAGATCGGAAATCCCATATCGGTAATTCGCCGGTGGCCGGCGCGATCTTGTGGCGCGAAATGACAGTCACACCGGATTGGTGCAAACCCCGCGCCGATTTTGGGGCAGGTTGGTCGGTGGTCGGTAGTCGGTGAGTCGGTGAGTCGGTCGTTGCACCACGCGAACCGACCGACCGATTTACCGACTGACCGACCAACCGGCGCCTACATCTCTGGCGTACCCATCTCCATGCCGTCAAAGATCTTGTCGTAGGCTCCCTGGACCTTGCTCCAGTCCTTTTCGGCGCCGTAGGCGAAGACGATGATCGCCTTGGTGTTCGTCGGAATCGTGACCCGGTAGCCCTTCACCTTCTGACCCATGCCGGCCGACGCCGTGAACAGGCTCTTGCGCCCCTCGCCGATCGGCGGCGTGATCTTGGTCGGCTCCTCCTCCTTGTAGTTCTTGAACTTCTCGAACCGCTGCGGGTCCTTGGCGATCCAGTTATGGGCCGCGGCTGCCGGGGCGAGCTTTTCGGCCACTTTGGGATCGATCGGAACGCCGTCGTCGCCTCCGCCGAGGCCCGACGCGGCGATGTCGGTGACGACGGACCCGCTGGTGTTCGTGTCGATCGTGATAATGCAACTCCCCTTTTTGAACTCCGCCCACTGGATGCCCTGCTTGCCGCCGCCGTCGGCTTTCCAGCCTTCGGGGTACTCGACGGCGAACAGTCCGTCCTTGGCGTTCCACTTCTTGTACGAGGTCGGCGTTTGCACCGATTCGCTGCACCCGGCCAGCAGGATCGCGGCCGCCAGACCAAACAAACACTTGTGCGAGTTGTAGGACATATCAGGGCTCCTGGAAAATGGACGAAGTGCTAGGTTAGCACTAACAGGGCGCGTAATCGAGACGCGCGCCGGACAAGTCGCTGCTGGCTTAGAACCGCCGGTGCGGTACGATATTCCACACTTCCAGCCAGGAGCCGCAAATGAGCTTCGATCCGCAAGGCGGCCGCTCGCCCTACATTCCGCCGATGAACGATCCGTATGCTCCGCGGAAGTCCAGCGGGGCCTCGATGGTGCTGTGGGTCGTGGTGGGGGGCGGCGGCTTGTTGCTCGTGCTGCTCTGCTGCGGCGGCGGCGCCGGGCTGCTCGTGTTCACGCGGAACTTCATGCAGGCCGAGGTCAAGGACCAGCTCCGCGACAATCCCAAGCTCCGGGAGCACATCGGTGAGCTGGAAACGGTGGAGCTCGACTTCGCGGGCACCATGGCCGTCGATGATGATGAGACATTTCGCTACAACGTCCGCGGCAGCAAGGGCTCGGGCGAGTTGACAGTCGTCGAGTCGCCCGACGACAGCACCATCGTCGAGGCCACGCTCCGCCTCAAGGACGGCACGCAGGTGAAAATTGTGCCGCTAGCCCCGGAGGGCTGAGAGTCACGGATCAGCCGGCGGATCGTCCTCGCCGGGCACCAGCGGCGTCTTGGCCCAGTCGTGCTCGCTTGGCCGCGGCGTGGGGCGAAACACGGACGAGCCCTGGCGGTAGCGCTGCACCACCCGCGCCCCGAGCCAGGTGAGCAGCACCATGGCGAAGCCCAGGATGATCAGCCCCGCCAGGGCCGCCAGCACACGGGCCCGCGTCGCCCCGTCGATCCGCTTGATGAGCGGCGGAGGCAGCTCGGCCCAGGCCGTGCTCGCCAGGACGAGCACGCTTGCCGCGGCGATCGAGAGTCGCTTGGACCAGTGGGCTGGCATCGGTGTCTCACCACTCCAGTTCCGCCCGCGGGTTGTCGAGCCGCAGGTGGGAGTCCAGCTTGCGAATCAGCTCGGCGGCTTCGTCTTCGATCTGCCTGGGAATCGCGATCAGAATCTCGGCGTACAGGTCGCCGGCCCTGCCGTCGGCCTTGCGAATGCCCTGGCCCTTGGCCCGCAAGCGCGTGCCGCTGGAAGTTCCCGGCGGAACCTTGAGGGCGATCTCGCCCTGCGGGGTGGGAACATCGACCTTCGCGCCCAGGGCGGCTTCGGCCAGCGTCACCGGCACGCGGACGATCAGGTCCAGGCCGTCGCGGCGGAACGACGGGTGTGGGGCGACGCGGACGGTGATCAGCAGGTCGCCGGCCAGACCGTCATGGGGCGATTCCTCGCCCTGACCGCGGAGGCGGATCGTCTGGCCGTCCTCGATCCCCGCGGGAATCTTCACCGAAAGCGTCTCGGTCTTACTGCCTGGCCGCCGCAGCCGCAGGTTCACTTCGCCGCCGGTGACCGCCGTGCGGAAGGGGACTTCGACTTCGTGCTGCACGTCGGCCCCGGGCTGTGCGGGCTGACGCCGGCCGCGTCGGCGGCCGCCACCGCCGCCGAATTCAAATCCGCCTCCGCCCCCCGTGAATTGCTTGAGCAGTTCTTCCAGGTCCGGGGGCAGCGGGCCAGCGCCGCCGGCCGCTCGTCCGCCGCGCGGGCCGCCGCCGAACATCTGGCTGAAGTCAAAGCCCTCCGGCATCTGGCCCGACCACTGCGGGCCGCCGCCTTGCTGGATCTGTTCGAAGGCCGGCCCGAACTGGTCGTACATCTTCCTTTTCTTCTCGTCGCTCAGCACGTCGTAGGCTTGCTGCACTTCCTTGAACTTCTTCTGCGCGGCCTTGTCGTCGGGGTTCAGGTCCGGGTGATATTTCTTCGCCAGCTTGCGGTAGGCCTTTTGAATCTCGTCGCTGGTGGCTCCCCGGCCGACGCCCAGCGTGTCGTAATAATCGCTCATGTGGCGATTCTACGAAGCCGGTGGCCAAGACGGCCAGTGGCGGAGCCCTTTGCCCAAAGCCGCGACCAGTGGTCGCGGTGCATTGGTAGACCGGTCGCGGCTTGGACTAGCTACGCGTACAGCCCCGCGATCGGCTGGCCGGTGGTGATGAGATACGGCCGCCCCAGCGAATCGGTGTAGTGGCCGCGGGGATCGATGCCCAGGGCGTGGTACATCGTGGCCGCGACGTCCCAGGGGCCGTAGCGGTCGGTGATCGGCTCCGCGCCCATCCGGTCCGAGGCACCGAGCACCGCCCCGCGACTGGCGCCGGCCCCGGCGACGACGATCGAATAGACGCTGGCCCAGTGCTTGCGGCCTGGCGTGGCCCCGGCGAACTTCGGCTCCAGCGCGACCCGCGGGGCCCGGCCGAACTCGCCCATGCAGACGACCAGCGTCTGATCCAGGAGGCCCCGCTGGTCGAGGTCGGCAATCAGGGCTGAAAAACTCTCGTCGAACCGCGGCAACAGGCGGTCCTTGAGCGCCGTGAAGATGTCGTTGTGCGTGTCCCAGCCGTAGAGGTCGGTGTCGTCGGGGGCGTCGTCCTGGCCGCGGTTGCTGTGGTTCCAGATGACGTTGATGTAGGGCACGCCCGCTTCGACCAGCCGGCGGGCCAGGAGCAGCGCCTGCCCCGAGCGGTGCCGGCCATAGCGGTCGCGGACGGCCGCCGGCTCGGCCTCCAGGTCGAACGCCTCGCGGGCCGCGGCCGAGGCCAGCAGGGCATACGCCTGCTCGTACTGCCGGCTCATGTCGGCGGCCCGCGGGTCAGCCTCCAGCCGCTGGGCATAGCGGTCGAGCGTCTGCTTGAGCGTCAGGCGGTCGCCCTGACGGACGATCGGCAGGTCGGCCTGCGCTGCGAGCCCGGGAATCGCCCCCGCCGCCGAGTTTGGATCGCCGACCACCAGCGGCTCAAAGGCCCGGCCCAGGAAGCCGCCATTCTGGCCCGGCCCCGCTTCGCGCGGCACCAGCGCCGGTCCGTTGACGTGGATCGCGTCCGAGACAAACCGCGGCTGCTTCGAAATGCGGCGCAGGACCGCGCCGTACGTCGGAATGTCGTTGGGAGTCGGCGGCGGGTTGCCCGAGCGGCGGGCGTGATAGACACCAGTCAGGGCGAGGTAG
>DASRJB010000527.1:0-6347 GCA_035649715.1 Pirellulaceae bacterium | reverse complement strand
GCCGTGGCGGGAAGCGAGCTCCAGCGCGCTGCCGTTTCCCACGAACACCACCCGCACGCCGCGCTGCCGCAGGCCAGAGGTCAGGACAAGCAGCTTGGCCGCCGGGCCGTATCCGAGGGAAATGGCGGTGGCGATCAGCGTGGGAGGCGGCCGCGTCCGGCGGATTGTCATCACAAGTCGGCTCCGTCCAGGGCGGGGATTATAGAACGCATCGCGGCGATAACACAATCGACGTTTGATTGGCGATTCGGCCGAACCGACTCCGCCCCGAGAGATCCGCCAGCGAGTCTCGATTACCGAAATCCTGCCTCGCCGCTACAATGCGGCCGCCCGGCCACGGTGGCACTTCCGGAGGATGGATCCCATGGACATCGGCGAACTGCTTAGCAGGCCCGACGAAGTCGCTCGCCTGGCAGCCGTGCTCGGAGACGCGGCCCGCGTCTCGTACGCCCCGCCGAACATCTATCCGATGGCCGCCCCGCTGCTCTCGGCCGGCGGCGACTGCCTGCGGCGGCAGCCGGGCGAGCGCGAGCTGGGCATCTACGTCCACGTGCCGTACTGCAACTACAGTTGCACGTTTTGCTTCTACGCCACGCGCCTGACGCCGCAGCCGGAAGAAATGCAGCGGTACGTGCGGGCGCTGACCCGCGAACTCGCCTGGGTGACGCCTGGCATGCGGCTGAGCCAGCTCTATGTCGGCGGGGGAACGCCGACGACGCTGCCGCCGGCGCTGCTCGACGAATTGCTGGCCGCCGTCTGCGAGCGAATGACGCCGCGGGGCCGCGACGTGCACACCGTGGAAACCTCTCCCGAGTCGCTGACGCCCGAGCACGCGGCCGTGCTCCAAGCCCGCGGCATCGAACGGGTGAGCATGGGCATTCAGTCGCTGAGCGGCGGAGTGCTGGACGTCGTCAAGCGCCGCCACGCGGCAGAACAGGCGCTGGCGGCCTGCGACCTGCTCGTGAGCGCGGGCTTCGTCGTCAACGTCGACTTGATTTACGGCCTGCCCGGCCAGACGCACGACTCGTTTCGCCGCGACCTGGAAACGCTCGCCGCCCGCGGCGTCCAATCGATCACGACCTACAACCTGCGCGTCAACGAGCGGACGCCCGTCGGCCGGTCGCTCGAGGAACACGAGCGGCTCGACCTGCCTGCGCTCATCCGGTGGCGGGCGATGATCCGGACCACGGTGGACAGCATGGGCTTTGAGCCGCTGCGGTGGCACACGTTTCGCCGCAAGCTCACCCCCGAGACTGCGGCCACCGCCGCGGGCCGCTTCCTGGACTTGACGGGGCGCGGCAACCAGTTCGGCGCGGGTGTCAGCGCACGCTCGCGGCTGGAGAGCTGTGTGTACCGCAACCATCCGAGCTACGACATGTATCTGGCGCGGGTCGAAAGCGGCGAGAATCCCGTCCACGAGACCAAGGTGCTGAGCGAAACCGAACGGCGGCTGCGCTACGTCGCGCTGACGCTGGGGGACGGGCACCCGCTCGTGCTGGCGGAATACAGCGCCGAATTCGGCAGCGAATTCGCCGACGACTTCAGCGAGGCCGCGGGCCAGCTCGAGGCGGCGGGGCTGATCCGCGACGAGGGCCAGCGGCTGGTCATGACCGCGGCCGGCGAGCTCGTTTACGACCTGGTGACGCGGGCCTTTTATCCCAATCCCGTGCGGCGGTGGCTCGACGAGCGGCAGCAGCTGGCCCACACCGCCGCCAACCTGCACCCGCGGCAGCGCCCGCGCGAGGCCGCGCCGCTATGAGCGAGCCGCTGCCCGACTGGATTGGCCGCGTGCTGGCTCACCGCGACCTCCGCGGGCAGGGACATGCTCAGCGCCAGGCAGACGGCAATCTGGGCCTCGGCTGGATTTACTACGGGCTGGCCCGCGTGCTGCGGCCGCAGCACGTGGTCGTGATCGGTTCGCTGCGCGGTTTTTCGCCACTGGTTTTCGGCCGGGCCCTGGCCGACAACGGCGAAGGCGGCCTGGTCACGTTCCTCGACCCGTCGCTGGTCGATGATTTCTGGCGGGACGCGGAAAGAGTCCGCAGGCACTTCGCCGCCTACGGCCTGGCCAACATTCGCCACTTTCCGCAGACGACGCAGGACTTTGCCCAAACCGCCGCGTTTCGCGACTTGCCGCCGGTCGAGCTGCTGTTCGTCGATGGCTACCATACGGCCGAGCAGGCGCGGTTCGACCACGAGGCCTTCACCGCCAAGCTGACGCCCGCCGCCATCGTCCTGTTCCACGACAGCACGACGCTCGTCACCAGCGGCATTTACGGCGAGGAGCGCCGCTACTTGCACACCGTCAAGCACTACATCGACGAGCTGAAGCGCAATCCGACCCTGCAGGTCTTCGATCTGCCCGTGGACAGCGGCGTGACGCTCGTCCGGCGAGCCGAGTGACCGCGGAGTTGGGCCGAGGGAATCGACATTGTCGATCGAGGGCGTAGTTGGCAGAATTGCTCAGCACTCGCAGGGTGCCCGCATGCACGATCGCAGCCTGGCCTATGCCATGAAAGGCGCCCTGTGGCGCCTGCCGCTCGCTGTGTGCGACTGGGCCGCCAACCGTGCTTGCCGCGGAACGAGGCCCAGGCTTTTGATCGTGCGGCACCCGGCCAAGAAGGCCCGCTTTTACGACGTGATCTTGGACTGGGTTGCCCAGCACGTCCCCGAGGCTCGCGGCCGCTTTGAGCTGCGATTGTTGCCCTGCCGCCTGCAGGCTCCCGGCGATTACGCGCTGCACGTGCCCTGGCTGCAGGATCCGGTCGAAGCCTGGTCGCTGGCGGCCTATCGGCAGGCCTCCGCGCTGGCTCGCCGCTGCGACCAGGCGGGCATTCCCGTTTTCAACCGCGTGGACCGCCTGGCCAATGCGTCCAAACGCGAATGCTCCCGCCGACTGGCGGCACTGGGCATCCGCACGCCGCGCGTCGAGCTCATCGATGATCCTGCCAGGTTCCGCCGCACGCAGCTGGGCCTGTCGTTGCCGCTGATCGTTCGCGAGGACCAGGGACACGGCGGCGCGATGCACCGCGTCGATGCGGCGGGCGATCTGGCCCGCGTTCCCATCGAGCCGATGCGGCGGCCCGTGGCGATCGAGCTGATCGACGTGCGATGTCCGGCCGACGGCCTGTTCCGCAAGTTCCGCTATGTCGCGGCCGGCAGCCTGGGCGTGCCGCACCACCTGCAAACGACCGACCACTGGATCACGCGGGGTACCATCCGCGTCCACACTCCCGCCGTGGATGAGCAGGAGATCGCCTTCATCAGCCAGCCGGAACCGCACCAGGCGCTGTTTCAGGCCGCGCGGCAAGCGCTGGGCCTCGATCTGGTGGCGTTCGACTACGGCTTTGACGCCAGCGGCCGGCTGGTGGTCTGGGAAGCCAATCCGTTTCCGCATTTTCATCTGCCGCGGCGGCGGCTATCTTATCTGGCGCCCGCGATGCACCGCACGCTGGCGGCCGTCGTCCATGCCTACCTGGAGCGGGCGGGCCTGCCGATTCCCGAGCCGCTGGCGGCAATTTTGGATTCGCCGGCCGTGTCGCGGTCCAGCGCCCTGCAAGGATGCACTACCAACACGCCGAGATCGAAGGGCGATATCGCGGCCTGACCGATTCGCCCGTGGCGGTCGATTACGCCGGCCGCAGCTTCGACGACTTCGACCTGCGGGAATTCCTGACAGCTTGCCTCGGCCGGATGCGGTTTGCCGGGCGCGAGCCGCGGGTTCTGGAATATGGCACGGGCACGGGGCCCGGCGCGTGCTTCCTGGCGGCTCGCGGCTTTCGCGTGACGGCGATCGACATTTCGCCGACGGCCATCGGCCTGGCCCGCCGCTACGCGGCCGAGCGCGGCCTGGCCATCGACTACGCGGTGGCCAACATCTGCGACTACGGCGGCCAGTCCCAGGCTTTCGACCTGGTGATCGACAGTTTCTGCCTGCACCGCATCATCGCCGACGAGGCCCGCCAGCAGGCCATGCGAAACGTTCGCCGACTGCTCAAACCCAGCGGCTATTACCTGCTCGGCTCGGTCATCCTTCGCCCGGGACGCGACTACGGTGCCGAGCGGCTGGATCCGGCGACCGGAGTTGTCTACTCGCCGCTCGCGAGCGGCGCGGCGAATTTCCACGACGCCGTCCAGCAGGGCGGCCGCTGGTGGTACGCGCGGTATCGGCTGCTATCGGCCGCGCGACTGCGGGAGGAGCTGGAGGCCGCCGGATTCATCGTCCGCGAGCAGCCCGGCGAAGGCGGCCGAATTCTGTGCGTGCCGGCTGGCTAGGCGCGTAGGGTGGGACCAGCATCGGCCAACGCCGCCTGGCGGTGGGCGAGCGCCGGCCCACCGAGATCGAAGCAACGCTAATCGTCCGCGCTCGTCATGGTGTGCCTGCGGCCGCGGCGGCCTTGTCACACCCTACGCCGCGACGCCGCGGGAGAATTGCTCGACGAGGTGGGCATATTCGCCGCCGAAAGCCAGCAGCTCGGCGTGCGTGCCGCGCTGCAGGATGCGGCCGTCCTCGAGCACGAGAATCTGGTCGGCGCTGCGGATCGTGCTCAGGCGGTGGGCGACCACGAAGCTGGTGCGGCCGGCCAGCAGTTTCGCGAGGGCCCGCTGAATCCGCAGCTCGGTGAGCGTATCGACGCTGCTGGTCGCCTCATCGAGGATCAGAATCCGGGGATCGGCCAGCATCGCCCGCGCGAAGCAGACCAGTTGCCGCTGGCCGAGCGACAGGCTCGCGCCCCGCTCGCCCACCTGCGTTTCCAGGCCCTGCGGCAGCGCCTGCAGCATGTCGAGGCAATCCAGCCGGCGGGCTGCTTCGAGCACCTCGGCGTCCGTGGCCGTGGGCTTGCCGACCCGGATGTTCTCGGTGATCGTGCCGGTGAACAGGAAATTCTGCTGGAGCACCAGGCCCATCTGATGGTGCAGCGAGTCGCCGGTGATGCCGCGCGTGTCGTGGCCATCGATCAGCACCGCGCCCTGCTGCGGAAGATAGAACCGGGCGATCAGGTTGATGATCGAGCTCTTGCCGCTCCCCGTGCGGCCGACCAGGGCTACCGTCTGTCCCGGCTGGGCGGTGAAGCAGATGTCGTGCAGCACCATCCGGTCGGCTTCGTAGCCGAAGGTCACGCTCCGCAACTCGACGTGCCCCACGATCGGCGGCAGCGGCCTGGCGTCCGGTGCGTCCTGCCATTCGGGCGGCCGGTCCAAGAGGCCGAACACGCGCTCCGCGCCGGCCATGGCCGTCAGCGCCTGGTTGTACTGATTGCCGAGAATCTGGATCGGGCTGAAAAAGATGTTCGCCAGGAAGAAGAAGCGGATCAGGTCCCCCGGCGGCATGCCAATCTCCGGCGTGAGCACGCGATAGCCGCCCACGAGCAACAGGGCCGCGATGAACGTCTGGCTGTTGAGCTCCAGCAGCGGCATCAGCAGGCCTTCCATCCGCACGCCCTGCATCACGTTGTTGCCGTGCCACTGCATCAGCTCGCGAAACAGCCCGGCGTTCGTCTCCTGCCGCACGTAGGCCTGCGTCACGCGGACCCCGTTGATCGACTCGGCCAGCGTCGCCGTCACCCGGCTGAAGCTCTCCTGGATCCGGCGATAGGCGGCCGAAAGCTGGCGGCGGAAATAGCGGTTCAGCACGTACAGCACCGGGCTCATCGCCGCCACGACGCTGAACAGGGCCCAGTCGTAATAAAGCATGATCAGCCCGGCCGTCAGCATTTGCCCCACGCCCACCAGGCTCACGAACAGCACGTCCTGCACGCCGACCCGCAAGGCCTCGCAGTCGCTCGTCACGCGGCTGATGATGCGGCCGATCTTGGTCTTGTTGTAAAAGCTCATCGGCATCCGCTGCAGATGCTCGTAGATCTGCTGGCGGAGGTCGTGGATTACCGCCTCGCCCAATTCCAGCGCCAGCCGCTGGCGGAAGTGAAATACGACTTGCGTGCTGCCGGCCAGGGCCAGCACGCCGGCGGCGGCCCACAGGATGCTGCTCAGCGGCGCGTGGTGGGCGATCGGGCCGTCGATCACCGCGCCGATGCTCCAGGCCATGGCAGGCAGCTGCAGCGACCGCAGCAGCACCATCACGATCATGGCGTTCCGCTTGCCCGCGTAGGGCCGCATGTAGCCGATCAGGCGGGTGATCAGCCGCAGGTCCAGCGGCCGCTTGTCCGGCTCGCGGTCATCCTTCCGCGGGGCCGTGATCGAGAGCTTCTTGATCGCGGGCTGATCGGCCGCGGCTGCCGGGGCGGTTGGTGCGGGCGTGGCGGTCGCGGACATGCTTTCCAGCATACCGGCGCGGCGGCGATTGGCGGAGGCATTCCCGGTAGGGCCGGCCCACATTCGGTGGACTG
>DASRJB010000526.1:0-3605 GCA_035649715.1 Pirellulaceae bacterium | reverse complement strand
CAAAGTGAATTGCGAATTGCAAAGTGCAATTCCCTGGCCTAGCCGGTCTTGGGAGAGTCCGCCACCACTGCCTGAACTTCCAGGCGAACGCCCCGCATAAGGCTCCGGCCAGCGTGAGCATTGCGCCCTGCTCGATCCCTGTCTCGGTGTGGTCGAGCGGGTTTATGCAGCAGAAGGAGGTCAATAGCACCCCGCCCATCATCGACAATCCCAGTCCGACGGTGTTGAGCACCTCCCGCTGCACGGTTTAGTCCTTCGTCTTCAGGAAGCGGAGCTTCCAGACGTGCGTTCCCAAGCAGAGCTAGCAGAGCTTGGGAACGAGACGACCCGGCTACTGCCCTTCCAGGATCAGCTCGACGTCGGTCTTGAGGTTGCTCATGTAGAGCCGCCACTGGCTGTCGAGCACGTTGCGGTCGAGGCCGAGCGACTCGTCGAAGAGCCGATTGACGACATCGGAGCTGAGGAACGTGTCGGGCGGCAATTCGCCGAGGCGGCGATAAAAGGTCATGAATTTGTCAAAGTGCTTTTCCAGCAGGAAGTGCGTCAGGGCCCAGGACTGGCCGTAGCCGTGCAGCGTGCCGCGGGTCGTGCGGGCGAAGTCGAAAATCTGGTCGCCGACGATGAAGCCGATGTTGGAATGCGTCTTGTCCCACTCCAGGTCGCGATAGAGCGAGAGCCGCGAGGCGTTGACCTCGCCGATGCCGCCCCAGGTCGCGCCGTCGGGCGTTTCGAAATAGGTGGCCAGCCCCTCGTGGACCCAGGTGGGAATCCGCACGTGCCGCGGCAACAGGCCGGTGTTGCCGGCCATCTGGTGCGTCGTCTCGTGGCTGACGACTTCGATGTCGCAGTTTTCGCGTTCGATCTCGACCAGCATCTTCAGCGTGTCGGCGGTGCGGACGAGATTGGCCGCATTGCCGGCCCGGGTGCGGACCGCTTCTTCCTTCCGAAACTGCAGCTCATCGGAGATTTGCTTCAGGGCTTTGAATTCGTCGTTGGTGCCGTGGTCGAAGAACACGCTGGTGTTGGTCTCGCCGTCCCAAAAGCCGCTGGCGCTGGCCAGGGCCGGGCTCTGCTTGTCGGCGAACTGCCGGAACTGCTGATAGTCGTTGAACAGCACGACCTTCAGCCGCTCCTTGGGCACTTCCAGGGCCACGCCGTAGGCATAGAATCGCAGCAGAAAGCACTCGTAGACGGTCTCGAGCAGTTGCAATCGCTCGTCGGCCCGCGTGAGCTTGCCCTTGGTGAGCGTGTCGGGCGTGTCGTGCATCAGCAGGAAGTGCTTGCTGGTCTTGAACTTCATGCTTTCCAGCGGGACGAGCTTGCGGAGCTCCTGCTCTTGCCGCGATGGATCCGCCAGCGGGGCGTCCATTTGCGCCTTGAGCTGCCGCACGAGGAGCGCCCGCGGATGGCGCGGGTTGGCTTCCAGGACCTTGTCGATTGTGCTGTAGAACTGCGCGAGCAGGCCGTGCCGCAGGGCCCACTGGGCGGCCTCCATCCGTTTTTCCGCGTCGCTGCCAGCCCGGCCGAGCACGCGGCTGAACTGGGCCGAGACGGTCGGCGCTTTGCGAATCTCTGTGCTCGCCAGATCAAAGTGGATTTTTCCGAACCGCGGGTGCGAGAAGGTGACCGTCCCGCCGGGGTTGACCGTTGTCGCCCCTTCCAGCATCACCACGTCGCCCCGCGTCGTCGGCAGGCGATAGAAGACAACGTCGGCCGAGGCGGGGGCGGCAAGAAGGGCGGAGATCAATGCCAGCCCGAGACATTTCAAATTGCAAATTGCCAATTGCAAAGTGGAAATTGGGTTGCGAGCACGGAAGATATTGGGACCCTGCAGGTCGTTCATCAATTTGCATTTTGCAATTTGCATTTTGCAATTCTCCAATTGTCGCGCGACCACTCGCCACTCACCATCGCTCCGCGAACCGCGACCACTGGTCGCGGCTTTGCTCACTTCTTCAGCAGCTCCCAATCAAACGGCGTCGCCGATTTCTCCAGGTCCACCTTCTCGCTGCCGTGGATCGTACACATCGCCTTGAAAACGGCGGGGTCGATCTGGGGGTTGATCTGCCGCACCGAGCCGTCGGCCATGATCGCCAGCGTGCCGCCGCCGGCCAGACCCTTGGTGCCCAGGCCGCTGGTCTTGTCGAACAGCGGCTCGCGCGCGCCGCGGATCGTCGCCCCGCCGCCGAAGAGCCAGGGATTGGCCAGTTCGCCGCCGCCGACGACCATGATCGTCTGGCTCTGGCCGTCGGTAATCTGCTCGGCGCGGGCGACTTCGTCGTAGCCGAAGACGCCGGCCCGCGGATCGCTCCGCGGCAACTTCGCCGCGACGACATTGCGGGCGTCCTCGACTCCCGACATGCCGACGAAGTGTGTCAGCGCCAGGCCGTCGAGCGGATAGCCTTTCCACCGCTGCCGCGAATCCAGCGGGTTCAGAAACTGCGGGATCACCGTCGCCCCGACCTGCAAGTTGGCCTGCTGCGTCAGCGGCTGCGAGAAGTTGAGCTTGTCGAACGTCTCGTCGTGGTCGAGGAACGGAAGTAAACCCGTCATCCAGCTGAAATGGGCCGACGGCGGCGACGCTGGGCCGACACGGCGGATTCCGGTGAGTTTAAGGCTCGGCTGTTCGTACCAGGTTGCGATGCCTTCGGGCAGCGTCACGTTTTTCTTCGGCGCGGCCGGCGGCGGGCTGCTGGCGCTGCTGCTCGGGGAACTGCTGGGTGGGCTCGGGGGTGCAGGCGGCAGACCGAAGGGAGGAAACGACGGATTCGACGGCACGGGTCGAATACTCGTGGGGGGCGGCGGTGGCGGTTGATACGCAGAGGGCGGCGGGGTGGGCGGCGGGCTCCAAGGCCGCGGCGGATTACTGCGCGAATAGCCGGGACCGGGATCAACGGGCGGCGTGGAAAAGCCCGGGGGCGGAACGGTCGGCCGCCGCGCCTGGCCGAGCGAGTTCTTCAACGCCATGACCGCCAGCGCGGCGATCATCATCACCACGACCAGGCCGCAGCCCCCGGCGACCAGGCCGACGATCAGCCAGGGGCTCTTGGCCGGCGGGGCGATCCGCGGTCCGCGGCCGAGCGGATCGGGTGCGGGCTTCGGCCCGGCTACCTGCAAATCGTCGGTCCCCAGCGCGGGGACGCGGATCAAGTCGCCGCAGCCGGGGCAGCGCGTCGTCTGTCCGCGGAGCGTATCGGGCGCGAACGAAACCATGCCGCAGCGGCAGGCGATCTTGATGCCTGCCGCCGGAATCGAAATTGGCGCCTTGCAGACCGGGCAAGGCACCTGCTTTCCTTGGAGGTGGTTGGGAGCGGCGAACCGCTGGCCGCAGCGACAGGCGACGGTGACTGGCATGGGGACGTACGATGGAGGCCGGCGGACGCGCCAGAAGGGTCCATCGTACTCGAACCGCGGATGAAGATGGAGATGATGGTGCGCCAGACCGTGCGGCAAGCCGCAGCCGACCTCGTCGCGGCGCTGGACGCCTGCGCCGCGCGGCTGGCCGCGGGCGAAAGCGAAGCGGCCAGTTATGCCGCAGTGGCGGCGGCGCTCGACGGTTGCCTGGCGGAACTGCGATCGCTGGGTCTGTGGGGACAAGACAACCG
>DASRJB010000525.1:0-2652 GCA_035649715.1 Pirellulaceae bacterium | reverse complement strand
GCAGCGGATGCACCGGCAAAGGTTGCCGAGGAACCGCCTCCTGCCGCCGCGCCCGCACCGCCCGAAGCCGCAGTAGCCTCCGTTCCTCCGGCCGGCGCAGGGCAAACGCCGCCGGCGCCAGCTTGGCCGCCCGGACCAATCCCGGGGCAGTTTCCGCCCGGCTACATGCCGCCGCCCGGATTTCGGCCGCCCCCCGGCTATAACCCACCGCCCGGATTCGCGCCGCCAAACCCTTTCGCGGCGAGCCCTCCGCCAGGCAACGCCGCCAAGGCGGCCGCTGCTCCGCGATCCAGCAAGGCGCCGAGTGCTCCTCCTCGGCCGGCGCAGACGTTGGACGAGATCGTCGAATTGCTGAAGTCGGGCCAGCCGACGTTCGGCCGACTTTACTCGCCCCTGC
The DNA here is from genome assembly GCA_035649715.1 of Pirellulaceae bacterium. Taxonomy (GTDB): domain Bacteria; phylum Planctomycetota; class Planctomycetia; order Pirellulales; family Pirellulaceae; genus CAYLLN01. The sequence continues at coordinate 2,255 of DASRJB010000525.1, read as the reverse complement.
ACCGTTTGCGCGGGATCGAGCCGGTTGCGTCCCGCCGCGAGGAGGTGGCGGCGCTGCTCGATCCGCTGCTCACCACGGGAGATTTTTCGGTCCGCCATGCTGCCTACGATGCAGTCGAAGTCTGGGGGACGCAGCGCAACGTTCCCACTCTGCTGGCCATCCTCGACGGCAGCGACCGCAGCGAGCGCTGGCCGGCGATGGAGGCCCTGGGCAAGATCGGCGGCTCGCCCGAGGCCGCGGCCCGGCTCGCGAAACTCATGCTCGACAGCGGCGAATCGCTGCAGGCCAAGCGGGCGCTCGAAGACATGGGAGCAGTGGCCGAGGATCCGGTCTGGCAACTCGTCGGGAATTCAGACAATCTGATTCACTCCTATGCCTGCCAAGTGTTGGGAAAAGTGGGGACCTCCAAGAGCCTGGAAAGACTGAAATCGCGTCCCAAGGAAGCTCAGACCGTCCGGCAAGTTTCGGTGGATCTCGCCGTTCAAGACATGCAGGGACGGCTGCGGGGACAACCGCAGAATTAGCCGGGCCGCAGGAACTGCGATACACTAACTGATAACACGCCGGACAACTCAGCCATGCAATCTCAAACCTTGTCCCGCCGTCAACTTCTGGCCCAAGCCGGCGGCGGGGCGGGCTTGCTCGCGCTGGCGGCGCTGCTCGCGGAGGAGCGATGGCTCGGGCCAGCCGCGGCGGCAGAGACGAGCGGCGCTTCGGCCGATCCGCGGCTGAACCCGCTCGCGCCGAAGAAGAGCCACTTCCCGGCGAAGGCCAAGAGCGTGATCTGGCTGTTCATGAACGGCGGACCCAGCCAGGTCGACACCTGGGACTACAAGCCGGAGCTGGAAAAACGGGACGGCAAGGAGCTCGAAGGCTTCGACAAGAACACGGGCTTCTTCACGGCCCAGGTGGGCCCGGTGATGCGCTCGCCGTTCCAGTTTGCTCAGCACGGCAAGTGCGGGCAGTGGGTCAGCGATATCTTTCCGCGGATGGCCGAGCACGTCGATGAGATGGCGTTCATCCGCTCCTGCTATACCGGCAGCAACAACCATTCGCCCGCCCTGTTCATGATGAACACCGGCACGACGCGGATGGGCTACCCGTCGGTCGGCTCCTGGGTGACCTACGGCCTGGGGAGCGAGAGTCTCAATCTGCCGGCGTTCGTCGCCATGACCGATCCGCTCGGCCGCGGCCTGCCCAAGGGCTATTCGCAAAACTGGAGCGCGGGCCTTCTGCCCAGCGTCTATCAGGGGACTTGGCTGAAGCCGCAAGGCGAAGCGATCGACAACCTCTACCGGCCCAAGGATCAAGGCGAAGCTCAGCAGCGGGCGGCCCTCGACCTGCTGAGCAAACTCAACAAGCACCGGCTGGAACAAACGCCGCAGGAGTTGGAGCTGGCGGCCCGCATCGAGAGTTTTGAGCTGGCCTATCGGATGCAGATGGCGGCCCCGGAAGCGATCGACGTGGACCGCGAGCCCGAGTCGATTCACAAGCTCTACGGCGTTGGCGAAAAACGCTGCGACCATTTTGCCCGGCAGTGCCTCGTGGCCCGCCGGCTGGTCGAGCGCGGCGTGCGGTTTGTGCAGATCTATTCGGGCGGCATGGAGAACGAGCGGAGCTGGGACGGACACCAGAACATCAAGGACAACCACACGCAGTTCGCCGGCGAGACCGACACGCCGATCGGCGGCCTTCTATCGGACCTCAAGCAGCGCGGCCTCCTGGACAGCACGCTGGTCATCTGGGGCGGCGAGTTCGGCCGCCTGCCGATTGTCCAGAAGGGCGGCACCGGTCGCGACCACAACCCGCACGCGTTCACCGTCTGGATGGCCGGTGGCGGCGTAAAGGGCGGCACGATCTACGGCGCGACCGACGAGCTGGGCCACAAGGCGGTCGAGAACCGCGTTCACGTCAACGACCTGCACGCCACGATCCTGCACCTGCTCGGCCTCGACCACCTGAAGCTTACTTTCCGCATGTCTGGTCGCGACTTCCGCCTGACCGACGTCGCGGGACACGTCGTGAAGGACATTCTGGCTTAGGCCAGCAGCTCGGCGATGACCTTGCCCTTGGAGAACGCCATCGGGCGGCCGATTGGCGTTTCGATCTCCTGCTTGAAGTCGATGCCCAGAGCATGGAGGATCGTGGCGTTCAGGTCCTCGATGTTGCGGGGATCAGATACGTCCTCGGTCCACTGGTTCTCGGCCAGCTTGGGCGTGGGCGACGTTTGACCGACGACGCGCCCGCCCTGGATG
>DASRJB010000524.1:0-2246 GCA_035649715.1 Pirellulaceae bacterium | reverse complement strand
CCAGTCGCACCGGCGGCCTATTTGCCGCGTCGGCGGCAAAACCGCGGGCCGGCCTCATTGCCTCGAGCAGCGGCAGCCCCATCGCGCAACCCAGGCCTCGCAGCATCGTCCGCCGGCTGATGGTCCTGCTCATGGTGCTTCGCCTCGGCGCTTCCGGAAGGGGTCGCTATTCACGACGGCCGTTACTAGCGCGGAAAACCGGTATTCCCCGCGCTCGACCTCGTCCACCATTTTATCGACCGCGCAGCGGTCAGGGGGCGACAATTCGCGGCCCAAGGCAAAAGTTAACATTTTTTCCGCCAGACAGCGAGCGAATTCCCCCCGCCGCTTGTCAAGCACGCGAGCCAGCTCCAGCGGGCCATTGAACTTCGCACCGCCGGGCAGCGTGCCCGAGGCATCGACCGGGAATTGCCCGTCGCGGTCCCGCCAGCGGCCGACGGCGTCGAAATTCTCCAGGCCAAACCCCAGCTGGTCCATCGTCTTGTGGCAGGATGCACAGACCGCATTCTGCCGGTGGATTTCCAGCTGCTTGCGGAGCGGCAGGTTCGGCTGGCTCCGCTGCGTCGCTTCCAGGTCGGGCACATCCGGCGGCGGGTCGGGCGGCGGCGAGCCAAGGAGGTTCTCCAGGATCCACTTGCCGCGCTTCACGGGCGACGTGCGGCCGGGATTGCTGGTCAGCGTGAGGATGCTCGCCTGGGTCAGTACTCCACTGCGCAGCCCGCCGGCAGCAACACTGCGTTGCTTGTCGCTGAACTCGACGCGGCGGAATTCATCGCCGCGAATGCCGTCGATTCCATAGTGCCGAGCCAAGCGCTCGTTGACGTAGGTGAAGCGGCCGCTGACAAAATCCAGGATGCTGCGGTCCTCGCGGATGATGGCTGCGGCGAACAGCTCGGTCTCGCGGCGCATCGCGCTCTTCAGACCGTTGTCGAACCGTGGAAAGACCCGCGGATCGGGCGCGGCGCCGTCCAATAGCCGCAGGTTGAGCCACTGCGTGATGAAATTGTCCACCAGCGCGGCGCTCTTCGGGTCGGCGAGCATCCGGCGGATTTGCTGTTCCAGCGTGGCCGGCTCGCGCAGCTTGCCGGCCTTCGCCAGGGCAAACAGCTCGTCGTCCGGCATGCTGCTCCACAGGAAATACGAGAGCCGCGACGCCAGTTCGTAGTCGCCCAGTTCGCGAACCGCCTGCGGGTCTTGCGGCCGCGCATCGAGCTCGGTCCGAAACAGGAAGTGCGGTGAGACGAGCGCGGCGGTCAGCGCGACTTGCATGCCTTGCTCGAACGAATCGCCGGCCTTGACCGCGTCTTCCGCGAGCGTCGCGAACCGCTGCACCTCGCCTTCCGTCGCCGGGCGGCGGAAGGCCCGCGTCAAAAGCGGCTCGAGATTCTTGCGGGCCGCCTCCGCCACGCTGAGCTTGTCGCCGGGCCGGGCCGCGATCAGCCGCTGATGCGTGGGCGGAAAGTCTTCCGGCCGCAAGTCGAGCGGGCCAGTGACCTCGAGCGCGCCGACGTTGACGTTCGCGGTGGAAACTTCCAAAAAGGCCGGCGTCGGCGTGGGAACCAGGTGCAGGCTCAAGCGGTGAGTCCCACCCGTCACGCGCCGCTTGAGTTCCAGTTTCTCGTTGGCGTCCCGATCGGGCACGACCTCAAACTGCTCCAGGGGCCGGCCGTCGATCCGCAACTCCACCACCACCGGTTCGGTTGCGCCCCGCGGCAGCCGGGCCTGGGCCGAGAGCTGATATTCGCCGTCGCGAGAGAACTCGAAGTCGCTGCCAGCGCTGGCGGCGGGCCAGAGCGTCCAGCGGCGGAAATCCTGGTCGTAGCTGGCCTGCCCCTTCGACGACAGCTGCGTCCGGTCGCGATACTGCGACTTCAGGTACAGCGACGTGTCGGCCACGATCGCCGCTTCTGCGATCCGCTCGGCGGCCGCGAGGTATTTTTCCATCAAGAGCGGCGGCAGCGTCAGCACGTCGCCGATGTTGTCGAATCCGCCGCCGACGTCGTCTGAGGGAAAGTCGTCGGCCGGGCGGAACGAAACGCCGATCAGATCGCGGATCGTGTTGTTGTACTCGGCCCGGTTCAGCCGGCGGATCGTCACGCGGCCGGGGTCCGCCGGAAGGTCGCAGTCGATGTTGTAGATCGTCTTCTCGATCAGGCTGGCGATCTTGCGGCGAACCGCGTCGCTCGGCTGCACGGCGTCTTCGGGCGGCATCGCGCCCGAGCGGAGCATCTGGATCGCCCGCTGCC
>DASRJB010000523.1:0-2214 GCA_035649715.1 Pirellulaceae bacterium | reverse complement strand
AGCAGCGGGCGCACCAGGCCGACCAGGTCGGTCCCCGTCGCCCCATAGCCGTGGCAGAGCACGACCGCCAGCCGCGGCGGGGCGTCTCCCGGCTGGTGCACGACATAGCTGGTCAAGCCACCGAAAGCGGTCTTTTGAACTTGCATGGTCCTAAGGACGACGGCCAGTTCCACCTCACGCTGCACGCCAGCAGCGCCGTGCGACGCGAAGTAGTCCTTCCCTCGGCTGCCTCTTGCTCTACGGGGCGTTGCTTCCCTTGCTCGCCGCCAGAAACCGGCTGAGCGTTTCGACGTTGCGGTTGAACGTGGTGGTGGTGATGATTCGTTTGGCCTTCCGCTCGGGATCGGCGGCGCGGAGCCTGCCATCCACAATCCAAGCGCCGCGGGAATCGAGCGCGGCGATTGCCTGGGCCGCCGCGGAGGAGAGCTCGGCCGACATTTCGTAGCGGGCCGGCCGGGCGGCGGGCTTCAGCTTCGCCGGGTCGGTGGCGAGCAGCTCTTCGTAGTCGGCCTTCAGGCGGGCGATATTGGAGCCGCCGATGATAAAGGCGTAGTGCGTCGGCAAATCGTCGGCGGTGTAGACCAGCTCGTACTGCCGCGTGAAATAGAGTGGGCGATTGGTCTTCAGCTCATAAAAACGGGCCAGCCGGCCGCCTTCCAGCTTCGATTCAGCGAGATACTCGAGGGCCCGCGGAATCGGCTCCAGGTACTTCTTGTCGCCGGTCTGGCGGTAGACCTCCATCAGGATGCGGATCGCCCCTTGCGACTCGCCGCCGGTGATCGACGGAGGCTCGAACTTGCGGGCCCACGCCGGCTGCATCTGGGCGTTGTACTGCTGGGCCCAGGCCGGCTGCGGATCGGGCATCTGGGCGAGGATCAAGAAATCGCCGCCGCGGCGGCCGCAATCGGAATACTGCTTGTCGCCGTAGATTTCGGCCGCCTCGAACATCACCTCGATCGCGTCGGCCTGGGCGTTGTCGTTGAGCGTGTAGAAACCGGCGTAGTTCACGCCGGGAAAGGTCCGCGGCCAGGAATCGGGATAGTTAGCCTTGATGACCGGAAAGTCCTCCGCCTTCGGCGGCCCAGTGAACCGCTGCGCCCAGGCCCCGTTGGGATATTGAGCCTTAATCAGCCCCGCCAGGGCGTAGAGCGTCGCCTCGTGGATCGGCTGGTCCTTGAACGCCAGCGCCCGATCGACGTGCATCAGGAAGCGAATCGCCGACTGCGTCTTGTCGTCGTCGAGCGTCGTGGTGTTGCGGGCCCCGTCCGCGGGCGGCCAGTCGGCCCGATAGGCGTGGTCCTTCCGCTTGTCCGGATCGAACTCCATCGAGTTGTCCCACCCGCCACTGACGAGCTGCCCCTTCACGAGCGACCGCGCCGTGTGCACGGCTGCGTCGAGCAGAAACTTCTCGCCGCACCGCTCGTAGGCCGCCAAGAGCGCCTCACCCACCGCCGGCGTGCCCGGCGGCTGCAGCCAGGCAGTCGTCGCCGTCGCCGCCTCCTCGCCTTCGCGGAGCGACAGATCTTCGCTGTACCGCCACAGGTAAGCGCCTTCGACCGAGACCGTGCCGTCGAAGAAGGCCACCGCCTTCGCCAGTGCCGCGCGGGCCTCGTCCCGCGTGGGCGGCTGCTGGGCCAACGCCAGCGGCGCGGCCGCCAGCAAGATCACCAGGGAAAAAACGTGGGATTTCATGGCCTCACCTCAGTCGTTGTGAGGGTTTCCAGCCGTTGGTAGAGTGGACCAATCTTAGTTGATCCGGGCCGCGACTGGCTGCGGCCCGTAGCTGAATTCGCCAGAATTCAGATCCCCGCCGATTTCCGAACTCTGGCGAGTTCGGCTACGGTTTTCAAGAGCCGCATGCCTGCTCCCGCGAAAAACGCCATTGGCATCGACCTGGGCACGACGTTCTCGGTCATCTCGCAGCTCGACGACCTGGGCCGGCCGCAGACGCTGATCAATTCCGAAGGCGACAAGATCACGCCCAGCGTGGTGTTCTTCGAGGGGGAGAACATCGTCGTCGGCAAGGAGGCGGTGAAGGCCCTCTCGACCGACGCCGAGGCCGTCGCCGAGTGCGCCAAGCGCGACCTGGGCAACCGCTTCTTCCACAAGCCGCTGGGCGGCCGCCGCTATCCGCCGGAAGCCCTGCAGGCCTGGGTGCTGAACAAGCTGCGGGCCGACGCCCAGAAGCAGATCGGCCAGATCACCAAGGCCGTC
>DASRJB010000522.1:0-2579 GCA_035649715.1 Pirellulaceae bacterium | reverse complement strand
GCGGCCTTCTTCGCCGCGCTCCTCGCGTTCGCGGCGAGGGGAACCACCTTCGGCAGTGGCGTCTTCCGGCAGCGACAGGTCCGAGCCGCCAGCCACGTCGTATTCCAGCACGGGACCGCGCTCCTCGTCTTCGCGACTGCGCGTATCCTCGTCGCGGCGACGCGGCGGCGGCATTTCGCGCTGCCGCGGCGGCTCGTCTGCATCACGGCCCAGGCCAAACACATCCAGGTCCGGCTGTTTGGGGCCGAACATCGAATCGAGCGTCGGCGGCGCGGCGGGTTCGGCGGCTGGCCGCGACGGAGTCGCGTCGAAGGCCCGCGCCGGCAAGTCCTCCGGCCGCTGTGGTTCTGGCTCTCGCGCCGGACGTGGAGGGCGCTCGAAGGCCCGCGGCGGCTCGGCGCGTGGCGGACGAGCCTGACGCGGCTCCGGCGCTCGCGGCGGCGGAGCGGATGGTGCTTCAGCCGCTGCCGGCGGCTCGGGCTCCGGTTCGGGCGGCGCTTCCAATCCCAGCGCCCCGGCAATCCGCGACCAGTAGCTCGGGGACTTTGCCGGCGAGGGAGCGGGCTTGGGCTTGGGCGCGGGTTTGGGCTTTTCCGGCGGCAGCATCGAGACCGGCTGCGGTTTGGTCGGCGCAGCGGGCGGGGCCTCGCCCACGAGCGAAGCTTCCGGCGGCGGAGAGGGGGAGGGAGCCGGCTCGCTCACCGGCACGCCCAGGGTTTCGAGCAGCGAATTCCAGCGATCAGACTTTCCAGGTTCAGGCATACAACGGACGCTCGTGATGATTTTGTTGGCTTCAAACCGGCAATATACCGCCAAAGGCAAATTGCGCAAAGACGCGTGGGAAACCCCAAAGAGCCAAAGAACCCAAGAACCGAAGATCAGATCCCAAGCTTGCCGTTTGGTTCTTCGGTTCTTTGGTTCTTTGGGATTTGTTTTTCGTACAATGTGCCAGTGAGCTGAATTGTTGCGAAAGGAATCCCATGCCTGCCCGCCCATCCGCACCGGCCGACGGCCACGTTCAGCGCGTCGAACTGGCCGGCCATATCATCGACAGCCTGCTCTTGCCCAAGGTGCTCGACCACATCACGGCGGGCGGCGGCGCGTTCCGCATCGAGCAGATTTCGATCGGCCAGGCGCGGCAGGACCCCAGCTATGCCCTGATCGAAGTCCGCGCGCCGTCGGCCGAGCGGCTGCAGACGATCCTGGCCGACATCGCTGACCACGGCGCGGTCGCCGTCGATGCGCAAGACGCCCGGCTGGTCGCGGCCGACATTGCCGGCGCATTTCCCGAAGGCTTTTACAGCACGACCAACCAGCGAACCGAGGTCCGCATCGGCGACAAGTGGCTGGAGGTGCAGAACCAGGAGATGGACTGCGGCGTGCTGATCGACAAGGCGGCGGGCACGGCGAAGTGCGCCGCGATGACCGACGTCAAGCTCGGCGAGCTGTACGTGGTCGGCCACGCCGGCGTGCGCGTGCACCCGCAGGAGCGCCAGGCGCAGGCCCACGGCTTCGAGTTCATGAACTCGCCGGTCTCCACCGAGAAGCCCAAGGGGGTCGCCATTCGCCAGGTCGCCCACGAGCTGATCCGCACGCGGCGCGAGGGCGGCAAAGCCCTGCTGGTCGGCGGCCCGGCGATCGTGCACACCGGGAGCGTCGAGCACCTAATGGCGTTGATCCGCAAGGGCTACATCCACCGGCTCTTTGCCGGCAACGCCCTGGCCACGCACGACATCGAGCAGGCCCTGTTCGGCACCAGCCTGGGCGTGCGGCTCGACAGCGGCGACATCATTGAAGCCGGCCACGAGCATCACCTGCGGGCGATTAACCGCATCCGCCGCCTGGGCGGCATCCGCGCGGCCGTGGAAGGCGGTGACCTGAAGAGCGGCATTATGTACGAGTGCGTCCAGCACAACGTCGAGTTCCTGCTGGCCGGCAGCATCCGCGACGACGGCCCGCTGCCCGAAGTGATCACCGACACGCTCGTCGCCCAGGCGAAGATGCGCGAGCAGATTCGCGACGTGACTTTCTGCTTGATGGTCGCCACGACGCTGCACTCGATCGCCGTGGGCAACCTGCTGCCGGCCTGGGTCAAGGTCGTCTGCGTCGATATCAACCCCAGCACCGTCATCAAGCTCGCCGACCGCGGCAGCTTTCAGACCGTCGGCCTGGTCACCGACGTGGAGCCGTTCTTCCGCGCGCTGGTCAGCGACGTCGAGCGACTGGAGAAGAACGGGTAGCGTGGCTGTCCGCTCCACCGACCAGACGCCGCGCAAATCGACCGCGCGGCGTGGCGCCAGGCGTAGCGCGCCCTCTGAAGAGGGGTCCCCGAATGGACCACACTAGTCCATTCCGCTAGCGGCCCGGAAAAAAACTTACGGCGATGCGCGGCAGCGGAAGTCGAGGCGGCCCACGGGCTTATGGCAACGCCTGTTCACGTAAGTATGCGTAACGTGAACGAAATGTGTACAAGTTGCTTGCCAGCCTCGGCGTCCAGCGGCAAAATGCCGGGTGCTGTGAGCGGTTGAGCACTAGGGCGTGAGTGGTGAGTACCGCATATTCTCTGGAGGCTCCATGTC
>DASRJB010000521.1:0-2116 GCA_035649715.1 Pirellulaceae bacterium | reverse complement strand
TTCCCGACTCGCGAGGCGGTCTCCAGGGTTCCCACAGCCACAATACCGGTGGGGGTCAGTTAGATCGGCCAAAGCCGCCGTCTTCCGTCGCCGTCTTGTGATCGTGGTCTGGCTTGCACAGCGGCTGCCAGTTGCTCGAGTCCCAGAACAGATCCCAGTCGCCGCGGTGCGGAGTGATATGATCGACGACCGTCGCCGGCGTCAGCTTGCCGCGCTGCTGACAGTGCACGCAGAGCGGGTGCTTCCGCAGATACGCTTGGCTCGCTTCGCGCCACTTGCGACCGTAGCCGCGCTTGGCGGCGCTGGCCCTGGGTGGAGCTGCACGCCGGGCCGCCTGGTGAGTGCACCGCGTGCAACTCCCGTCGATGATCTTCCCGCCGCAGCGGCAGGCGCGCGGAGCAGACGAGGGCATCTACGGGGCGGGCGGCAGCGGCTCGCCCGGCCCGGCCTGGTGCCCAATCGTGTGATCGGCCGGCCGGCCGACCTGGGGTGGGGCCTGGCAGCTCGGGCAAATGAAGACCGCCGCAGCTCGCCGCGGTCGGCGCTGGCGGAAGAAGCGGCCCAGCGGGCAGGCCTCGGCGGGTGCGGCCGGCAGCGCCAGCAGCACGACGAACGACATCACGAGCAGGCGACGCATCAGGACCTCCGAGTGAAACGGGCGCGGATCAAGGCGGCGATGATCATCGCCGCGCACACGGACGACGTGTAGAGCATGACCGCCAACTGGATCTTCTGCTGGGCCCGCTGGGGCACGTGGGTCCACTCGTCCAGCAGGCGCGCTAAGCGGACGAGGGCGGGGCGGGCGGGACGGGCGTCGGCACGCCGTTGATCAGGGCCCACTTCCAGCCCTCGGGGAGCGGCGTCAGCACCGGGCCGGGCTGCGGCGCCGGCGGCGGCGCCGGCTGGTTGCCCAGCAGCTGCAGCAGGATCGCCAGCGGCTGCACGACCGACTCGGGAATCAGCAGCTTCTGCCCCTGCTGCTGCCGCAGCGAGCGATAGACGAGGAACCCGCTGGCCAGGGTCGCGATGAAACTCCAGACCGTCGGCACCGACGGCGTCAGGGGCCCGCCGATGCCCGGCCAAGGGTTTGATTCGGCCGCCGCCGGACCTCCGGCCGGGAACTGGGGCGAGAACGGCTGCTGCCGCGGCACCGGGCCGGGGATCTGGCCGTGCGAGTCGCTGGCCGCCAGCCGCAGCTCGGGCTCCTGGTGCAGCCGGCGGGCAATCTTTTGTCCGGGCACGAAGCCCGACTCCTCGAGCTTCTGGCACCACAGCCAGAAGCTGGAGCGGAGCCGTGAGGCGATCTGCTCGCTGCTGCCCAGCTGGGCGGCGTCGATCCGGTCGATCACGGCGCTCCGCGTGACCTTCTGGCCGCCCTCGTCGATCTGGGCCAGGCCGCCGTAGCTGCCGTCGCGGGGCGGTTGGAACACGATCACGGGCAGCTTCTGCGGGTCGATCTTGAAGGCCTGGAAGCGGAACTGCTGCGTCCGGTCGTCCGCGTGGTACACGTTGAAATGGGCCCAGGGCCGGCTCGTGCCAGGCTGGGGCGCCACGAAGCAGGCCAGCGCCGGATCGGTCTCGAATGCCTTCCGCAGGGCCTCGGTCCGCGCGTCGCCGCTCTTGCCGAAGATCGTCAGATAGAACTGGTCGCTGTCATCGACGGGCGGGGCCATCCCCGCGACGAACAGCCGCTCGGCCGCCGATCGCGGGCCCTCGCCGGCCTCGACGACCAGGTCGCCGCGGCGGAGGATCTCGGCCTGGTCCACCTGGCCGGCGACCGGCAATCCAGGCGGCGGCAGCTGGGCCAGCAGCGGGCCGACGCTGAGAGCCAGCAGCAGCACGGCCAGCCGCACGAAATCTTTGCACCGCATAGGTCACCTCACGTTTGGCTTCAGGATCACGAACAGCTGCGGCCGGCCGAAGACGTTGCGCCGCTGGACGCGGACTTCGATTGGCGGCGAAAATTGTTTCGAGCGACAGCAGCGTTTGAACTTCTTGCCGCTGCCGCAGCTGCAAAGGTCGTTCGGCCGCTTCATCGCCACCACTCCACGTACACGGGCGGCAGCGGCGGGCTGGGCGTCTTGAGCACGACGATCCACTGGCCCGACGCCAGGTG
>DASRJB010000520.1:0-4137 GCA_035649715.1 Pirellulaceae bacterium | reverse complement strand
TTCGGGTGCCGGAGCGGGCGTGCCACCTTCGGGGGTTGGAGCCGGTGTGACCGGAGCCGGTGTGACCGGCGCAGGCGTATCACCGCCACAGCCAATCGCCGACAGTCCCAGGCCGCACGCGGCGACCAATGCAAAGAGCTTCTTCATCGAATTCGTCCTTAAACCAGTGCCACAAAATAACTTAGACTCAGCAGGACCCCCCTGCCTGGCCTTCGCGGCAAATCATAGAGACCCAGTAGCCGGCGATTATTCCCGCCCCTCGGCGCTTATCGCTAACGCCTTACTTCACAACAACTTACGCCTCAGCCCTGCTGGATTCTCCGTCCGCCAGTTTCTCAGACCGATACACCTTCGTCCAACCGCGTTCGGGTGAGGTCGCACAATCCTTGCAGCGGCCCGTGCCGTGGCAGAATCTGCATTGCTCCGGGGACGGAGTGAACCGCCGGAAGATCCACCAGCCCCGCGGCTGCATCCAGGGAGGAGTCCCGGTGCCGCTGCAAAAGAAGCAGCTACCGACCACCCGCCGGCCCGACCGCAGTTCGCGCCCTTCAAAGAGCAGCGGGTTGCAGCCAAAGCAGGGGCGCAGGATCTCATCGATCTTCCAGGCCGTCGCGCCACGGCTGAGCACGAACCGGGTCGTGAGAAAAGGAATCCCGGAGCCGTGGTTGCCCCGCTGCGCCGCGACCAGGGCGACGACCCGCTCGCCGCTCTCCTCGATGACCTCATAGGCCGATTCGGGAGGCGTGTTGCCCAGCGCTGCGATCCGGCGCTGAATGAGCTGCTCGTACTCCTTCCAAAGCGGCTCGGCGCCAAACTCCCGCAGGCACCGCGCCTCGCAGTTCATCAGCTCGGAGGCGTGACGCTGCCGCGCGTCCTCATACTGGGCATCGAGGTACGCGCGAACGACGAATCGCCAGGTCGCCTGCGGCGCGGTGCTCACCGCTTCGGCAGCCCGGGCTCGACGAGCTGGAGCTTGGCTTCGCGCAGCTCGGTCTCGGCTTCCGGCGTTTGCGGAACCGCCGCCCGCTCGCCGGTGAGGTCGGTCTTCTGGGCGACCTTGCCGGCCGCGTTCCACCACGACCACTGGCCGACCGCCGCGCCGTCGTGGTATTCGCCGGTGATCGCCTTCTGGCCGTTTTCGTGCCACCAGGTCCAGACGCCCTGCTGCTTGCCATCGACGTACTGGCCCTCGAGCTGCTTCTGGCCGTTGGCGAACCAGTAGTTCACCGGGCCGACGGGGTGGTCGTAGCGGAACTCGCCTTGCCGGGCGAGCTGGCCGTTGGGATGCCAGAGGGCGAACGCTCCGTGCCGCTCGTCGTGGCCGCGGTTTTCGAAAACCGCCAGTGCGCCGCGCTCCCAGCTATCGGGCGTCTTGATGACGAGCAGTGCGTGCAGGTACACCGCCTCCAGCTTCTTGACTTGCTGAGCCGCGTCATAGAACTCCACCTTCGGCGCCAGCTTGCGTCCCGTCTGAAAATTCTCGCGGCCCAGCAGGCTCGAATCGGGGGCAAACTTCAGCACGTCGCCGTTGACGCTGCCGTGCTCGTAGATCGCCTCCAGCATCACGGTGCCGCTGGGATAGTACCAGATAGCTTTGCCGTGCCGCTCGCCGTCGGTGAATTCGATCTCGTGCACCTTCCGCTGCCGGCCGTCGCTGATCGTCCAGCGGCCGTGCAGGCGGTCGGCGTGAAACGTCGCCGCCGAGACGAACGGGGCCGTGAAATCCTTGTAGGGGGCGCTGGCCAGCAGCGGAACTTCGTCGCCGCGATAGAACCGCCGCCACACGCCTTCCTTCCGGTTGCGAAGCAGCCGGCCGTCGATGATCAGGTGGCCCTTGTCGTCGAAGTGCCGCCAGGCCCCGTGCAACAGGTAATTGCCTTCGCCATCCTGGGTCACTTCCCGCTCGATCTTGATCGCGCCGTTGGGATAGCGCTCCTTGATGACTTCGATCACCGCGTCGCTCTCTTGCGGCGCGTCGCTTTCGACCAGCGCCGAACTCTCGGCAGGCGGCAGCGGGGCCGGAGCATGCTGCAGCGGAGCGGGCTGTGCCGGACCAGGCTGCGCGGCGCCCGGCTGCGCGGGACCAGGCTGCGCCGGAGTCGGCTGCGCCCCGGCGGCCTGCGGGGGCGGGGGCGGCGCCGGTTCGGGCTCGACCGCGACCACGGGCGGCGGCGCTTTCGGCTCGCCGGCCGGTGTCGGCGCGGGAGCGCTCTTGGCCGGCGCCACAGCAGCAGGCTTCTTCGCGTCCTGCGGGGCGGCGACCGGTTCGGCCACTTTGACGGCGCTCGGCTTTTGTTGGGCCTGCGCGAAGGGCGAGCACGCGACGACTGCCAGAACCGCCAGGCTCCAGCGCCAAGAATAGATCGACATCAGGCACTCCTTTGCCAACCGTGGTCCGTCACAGACGGCGTCCGCATCCTGCGGGCGGGCCAAACTTGCTCGCATCTTGCTCGCTGGGCGAATTTGCGGCAATTACAGGTCCACTCTTCGTAATCGACGGCCGCCGCCGAAATTTGCAGCACGCCAGCGCTAACCGGCAATTACGGATCACCGCCTACAACCGGCACAGGCGGCAAAGTTTGCCCCGCCGTCAAACTTGCCATCGACTCGTCGCTTCCGCTGGGGTCGAGCCGAGCCTCCTGACGCGCGACGCCGAGCGGCCTACCAGCCCATGACCATGTTCGATTCGATGACCTTGCGGGCCTGTTCCAGGTCCGCGCCCGTGTGCTGGATATAGAGGCGGATCGCGTGCACCTTGTCGCCGGCCGCTTTGGACAGACAGTCGCGGGCGACGGTGCACACATCAACCTGCTTGTTGTTCAGCCCCAGCGCCCCCTTGCTGATCACCCAGGTGTCGCGCGGCCGCTTGGTCAGGCGAATGACCTTGTCGCTGGGATAGGCCTCGCGAACGACCGCATTGGCGGCATTGTCGTCGGCGGCCCAGGTGATGATGATGTGTGCGTTCGTTTCAACCTCGAACAGCGGCATGGGAAAACTCCTTTGCAAAAGCTAGGGGCCGGCGTGCTCGCCGGCAACCTGGCGATCCGGAGGAAAGAAGAGCCGGCCCGTAATCGGTTCGTCTACTGCGTATTGTACCACTCCACCGCCCAAACTCCGCGGCCAGTCGCGCTCGCCTTCTGCCATCGGTTAGGATGCCCCAGACGCCCAGCATTGACAAGTAGCGGCGATGGCAATTGACACCCCAGCCCGCCTGGCCATTCTCGGAGCCGGTCCGATCGGGCTGGAGGCCGCGCTCTACGCGCGGTTCCTGGGCTACGACGTGGCGGTGTTCGAGGCCGGCGAGGTCGCGGCCAGCGTCCGCCGCTGGGGCCACGTCCAGATGTTCACCCCCTTCGCGATGAACCACAGCCCGCTCGGCCTGGCTGCGATCCAGGCTCAGGACGACAGCTATCAGCCGCCCGCTGAGGATGCGCTGCTTACAGGCCGCGAATGGGTCCAGCGATATCTGCTGCCACTGGCCCATACCGACCTGCTGGCGGAACACTTGCGGCTGCACACGACGGCCCTCGCCGTGGGGAAGGAGGAACTGCTCAAGGGGGATATGCCGGGCAATCGTAGTCCTCACGCTCCTGGTGAGGAAAGCGTCTCGCGGAGCGAGACGGCTACTATTGCCGACCGCGGCGACTGGTTATTTCGCGTCCTGTCGCGCGATGCGGCCGGCGCGGAGCAGATCGACACGTTCGACGGCGTGCTCGACTGCACGGGCGTGTTCGGGCGGCATAACTGGCTTGGCCACGGCGGCATGCCGGCGGCGGGTGAGCTGGCGCTGGCCGGCGAGATCGAATATCGCCTGCCGGACATCCTGGGAGCGGACCGCGCCCGCTACGCCGGCCGGCACACGCTGCTGGTCGGCGGGGGGATGTCGGCGGCGACGAACGTGGTCGCGCTGGCGGACCTGGCGAAATCCGACCCGGCGACGCGCGTCACCTGGATCACGCGCCGCGAAGGACCGGCCGCGGCCGGCGGGCCGATTGCGGTTATTGACAACGATCGCCTGCCGCAGCGGGCCGAGCTGGCGCGGGCCGCGAACGTGCTCACACTGAAGCCTGAAGCGCAAGCGAAGGAGTCTCCGGTGACATACTGGCCGCGGACCGTCGTCGAGCGGATCGTTAAGGC
>DASRJB010000519.1:0-3811 GCA_035649715.1 Pirellulaceae bacterium | reverse complement strand
GGGCTATGCGTTCGCACTCATCTTGATTCCGCTCGGTCCGTTGGCCGTGCTGGCCCACATCGGCGAGCTGCCGCTGGCCCGCGACATCCTGATGGTCGGCCTGGCGCTATTCGTGCCCGTGGGCTTGCTGGTGCTGTGGATCCTGCGGTTGTTCTCGCCGCGGATGGTCGATTACGACTCGCGGTCGGCGCTGCTGGTGAATGTGGCCCGCGGCTTTGCCGAGGCCGTCGAGGGGCGAAAGCTGCCGGGATTGCCGGGCAAACTGCCCTCCGGCCAGGTGCTTCCCGGCCAGGCACACACCGGAATCGGGCCGAACTGGGTCTTGATCGGCGCGGTGTTCGGCGGGTGCGCGGTCCTCATGCTGGGCTGCGTCGGCATGATGCTGGTCGCGGGTGCGATCGGGCGCGCCGGCCGCGCCCAGCAGTTGGCGCAGACGGAGGCGCGCTTCAAGCAGATGCAGGCTGGTGCGGAAGCGCGGCGCGACCAGTTCCTGGCCGAGCGCGGCGGGCCAAGGCCGCCGAATTGGGCGGCACCGCCGGTTGGCCCGCCATCGCCACCTCCCAGCGTCAGCAACACGGCGCCGCCCCCCGCCATTAGCGCGGCGCCGCCCGATCCTTTACGAGGCTTCGGCAACCCTGCTACAACTCCAGTCCCAGCGACCGCCCCGCCGGCGGCCTTTCCAACTTCGCCGCCGGGATCCAGCGAGACAACACCGCCGGTCGCGACTGGCGCACCGACGCCTGCTGAAACGAAGCCGGCGGAACCAGCGCCAAATCCGGTCCCAACCCGGCCGCGAAATCCGGGGTTCCCGCCGGACTTTCCGCCAGGATTTCCCAGTTTCCCCGAGGGAACTCCGGGGCCGCCGGATGTTCCTGGTTTTGGCGGCGGCTTTGGCGCAGGCAACCCGCCGGCGGAAATGCCACGCCGCAATGGCTCGCGCCGGCCCTCCGGAGGCTTCGGCAGCGACGAGCAGCGCGAAGAATTTCGTCCCGGTCGCGGCGGGCAGTTCCCGCCAAAGAGCAAGCAAGTGGCGGCCGCCAGCCAGCTTCAGCCCGGAGCACAAGTCTGGGTCTTGTGGGGACCGGTTTGGTACCGATCGACGGTGGTGGATTCCGCGGGCCGGCAGGCGGCCAAGGTCCATTACCTCGGCTGGGGCAGCAACTTCGACCAGGTGGTTCCGCTCGAGGGAATTCGCCTCGCGACCGACGCGGCGAGCTCGCCGGGGTCGGAAGCACCCGAAGGCGGTAACCAGCCCGCCCACAGCCGGACCTGGACCGACGCCACGGGCCAGTTCAAGGTGGAGGCCGAGTTCGTCGAAATGCAGGGCAACATCGTGGTGCTAAAAAAGACCGCGGACGGGCAGGCGATCCGCATCCCGCTCGATAAGCTGAGCGCGGAGGATCAAAAGACTGCGAAGCAATTGAAGTAGCTAGTTCTGCTTCGACTTCGGAGAGAACGGGGGCGGAAAGTTAAACCGCGGGTCCCCGAGCGTCGGCCGCGAGCGGGACGAGGGCGCGGTCTCCAGCGGCAGCTCGTTGCCGCTGGCGTCGCGGAGCGGAGCCATCACCCAGCTGTAGATCGAAAAACTCCCCTGGTGCGAGCCGAGGAAGAGCGACCGCGCATCGGGCACACTCCATTCCCGCGGCATCGTCAGGCGGTTCATGTCCCCCTGGTAGTTGATCAGCGACTCGCCGTCGAGCAGCACCTGAATCTGGTTCGGCGCGACCGTGCAGGCGACGAAATACTCGCGGCTGGTCGTCAGGCGATGCGTCTGGCCGGCCTGCAGCTGAAAGGTGGGGTTATCCTCGGGCCGCTTCGCATTGCTGAGCGTGAGGAAGCTCGCATAGCCCTGTCCCGGGATGGGAAAGTCGAGCACCAGCAGGAACTGCGAGCGGGCGTGCGGCAAGCCGATCACGAACATCCCATTCTGCGACGACGAAGACGATGTCCGCCGCAGGCGCAAGCCCACCTGGTATTCGCCCGTCGGGCTGGTCGGCGCTTGCAGGCGGGCGAAATCGGCGGAGCTGACGTGAGCATAGCCGGGGTTCACCGTCCAGCCCGAGGTGCGGATCGTCTGATCGTTGAGCGCCGCCAGCAGGTCGACCCGCTCGAACGTCTTGGAGCGGGCCAGCATCGAGCGGGCCGAGGGCAATTGCGGCGCGGCGGCGTCGGCCGCGCTCGGAGCGGGCAGGTTCTTGGCCGCGATCTCCTCCAGCCGCTTGTCGAGCTTGACTTTCTCCAGGCCCTGCGCGCTGGCCGCCGATTGCCGATACCAGTGAGCGGCCCGCACGAGCGCCAGCGTCAGCGCCGGGTCGGCCGTGCCCAAGTCGAACCAGGCGTCGCCGATCTGCGCGGGTTTAACCGCCTCGCTCGGCCCAGCCAGGTCCAGCTTCGCGGCCGCGGCCAGCGCCGCGTGATCGCACTGGGCCAGCAGCTTCAGCCCCGCGGCCCATTCGCCGGACAGGAAGCAGCGGAATTTGCCGTCGATGAGCGACGCCGCCGGATTGGCCGGGTCCTCCGCCAGCCGCTTGCGGGCCGCGGCGACCTGGGCGAAGTCGGCGGCCGCCTTCCGGAGCTCGATGGCCCGGGCCGTCACCTGGGCTTTCAAGTCCTTGTCGGCCGTCGTTCGGGCCAGGCTGTCGGCGATGTTGGCCAGCTTGGGCAGCTCCTCCATTCGCTGCGCGCGGGCGGCGAAATCGGCCAGGTCGAGCGCAAACGGAATCAGCAGCGTCCGCTCTTCGGGCTTTTTCGCCGCCTGGCTGGCCTCGGTCAGCAGGTGCTGACGCAGGCGGAAGCCGTCCATCTCGAATACCTTTTCCAGGTCGTCGATCGTGTCGGCGGCGGAGAGAAAGTCCTGCTGGCCAATCGCCGCGTCATAGGCCTGCCGCAACAGGACGAACTGGGCCAGCGGCTCGGTCTTCAGCTCGCGGGCGGTCTTGCGCAGAAAGGCGACGAAGCCAGCCCGGCCGTCGGGCCTGGCGGCGCGATCAAACTCGGCCTTATAGATTGTCTGCAACTCGGCCAGCATCTTTTGCTGCTGGTCGGGCTTCGGCGGCTGCTGCTTCCCCGCGGGGGCGGCCGGCACAGCCGGCGGCGGCGACGTAGGAGCGGCTGCAGCCGGCGTTGCGACCGGCGTCTTCGGTGCGCTCGGCGTTGCTAGGATGCTCGCAGGAGTTTGCGGCGGCCCGACTGGCTCGGCTGCGTTCGCAGGAAGCGTGGGTTCGTTGAAGCCGCCGCTGGTGGGCGCGGGTGGCGGGACGAGGTTGTTTTCCGCCGGAGTTGGCGTCGCAGGGATCGGCGCGGCGGGCTGGGTCGGCGTCGGCGAGTTAAATGACGTATTGGTTCGCGGCGCCTGTGGCTGCACAGGCCGGCTGGCCACGGGCTGATTCTGCAGTGGCGGCTTGCGGCTGGGCAGGATACCCGTGAAGTCGTCGCCCGTCAGGAAATAGACGACGATGTTGCCGAGGAACAGTCCGAGAATGCCGCCCAGGATGATTTTCACCGGCTGCTGCCAGGGGATGCCGCGCTTCTGCTCGGCGCCTGGCGTAGTCTCGGCAGCTGGCTTCGCAGCAGGCGTCACCGGCTGCGGCGCGCGGACTTGAACGGTGGGCGCCGGAGCAACGGCCAGCGGCTGAGCCACGCGGAGCGGGCGCTGGGCATTCACCGGCGTCGCTTGCGGCATGTTTTCCAAGGGATCAACAATCGCCTGCGCGTTGGGCACGACCACCGGCTGCAGCGGGCGCGAATCGGACGGCCGCGGCGCGGGCGCTGCGGCTTGCGCGATCGCAGCAGGCCGGGTCATTCCGGGCGG
>DASRJB010000518.1:0-4544 GCA_035649715.1 Pirellulaceae bacterium | reverse complement strand
TAGGGAGTTGCCTTTCTCGAAAATGGCCATGGGGCCGCCTTTTGGCGGTCCAGCGCTGGCTCCCTCGTTCGACACTGGCGAGACGCCAGTGGCACCCGACCGCCGCGAAGAAAGCGGCCCAACTATTTCGATAAATCTTTTTTTCGCTTGACTCAAATGGACCAGACTAGTCCATAGCGCTCCGTATGATCTTGGGCCCGGTCCGGGCGGTCGGTCGGTCAGTCGGTGAGTCGGTGAGTCGGTTTGTCGTGCAAACCGCTGACCACTGACTCACCGACCACCGACCACCGACTTACCGACTTACCGACCACCGACTTACCGACCACCGTCCTACAGGAGATCAACCGATGTCTGCCGCGCTGAAGCTGCCGCCGAGTGAGCGGGATTTTGAGGTGTTTTTCAAGGTGATGTTTCATTCGGTTTCGACCTGGCGGACCGCGGAGTTCTTCAACATTTCACAGACCCGCGTGCGGCAACTCGTGACGCTCGTGGGCGATTGGGTCGCCGACCATCTGCCCGACGTCGGCGAGACCGACTTGCAGAAACAGGTCCGCCTGGCCCAGCACGTCGCGGCCAACCGGCTGGAGCACCAATACGAACAGGTGATGGCGCTATGGACCGCCGAGTACAACCCAAAATACTTGCGGCAAGCTACGCGGATTGCTCTGGCCCAGGCCCGGCTCGGCCTGGTCACCGGCCGGATTCACGCGCTAGCCGCTGATGTGACCGCCGGGCCGCTGGAGCTGGGCGACGAGATTCCGCCGGTGGATGCTCATTCCCCGAATAGGGACTGCTCACCCGCCGCGAGCAACGGAGCCGGCGGCCGGGCGGAGGACGCCGAGGAAATCGCCGCAAGTGATGGCCCGGAACAGATGATCGAGCGCGAACGGTATCAGCGGCTGCGGTCGGTCGAGGGCTGTTCGCTCATGGAGAACCGCCTGCTCACGCTGATCGCCAATCAGGGCTCGCATAACCCGGAGAAGGTAGCCGAGCTCGAGGAGACCCTCAGTCGCGTGCGCGCGGAAAAGGCCACGGCCGAGCTGCGGCTCTCGCGTTACGTGCCGGGCGTGCAAATCGCGCCGCTGGACGTCCCGCGGGAGGCGGCGTTGCAATGACGAAGGCCGCCAGTCAAATGATGGCAATGGGACCGCGAAGCCGCCGGGTGAAGGAGTTTTCTATGTCGGTGCGAATGATTACAGCCCTCGTGTTTCTGAGCTGCGCCGCGATCGCTGGGCACGCCGGGGCCGCCGATCCGCCGCGGCCGAACGTCGTGTTCATCCTGGCCGACGATTTGGGCTGGGGCGATCTAGGTTGCTATGGCCATCCGCAGACGAAGACGCCGCACCTCGACCAGCTGGCCCGCGAGGGAACGCTGTTCACGCAGTTCTACGTCTGCGGCTCGGTCTGCTCGCCCAGCCGCTGCGCGTTTTTCACGGGGCAATATCCCGCGCGGCACAAGATTCACGGCCACTATGCCACAGTCGAGCAGAATTCGGCCCGCGGGATGACCCAATTCCTCGATCCGGCCGTGCCCAACACGGCGGCCCTGCTGAAGAAGGCGGGCTATGCCACGGCACACGTCGGCAAGTGGCACCTGGGGAGCAATTCTGGCGGCCCTTCGCCCGAGAAATACGGCTTCGACTATGTCGGCAGCACCGAGCGCGGCGGGGCCGACGGACCGGCCGACGACCAGTACTACCGGGCCAAATCGACGGAGCTGTTCGTCAACGAAACGCTGGCGTTTTTGAAGTCGCACCGTGAGCAGCCGTGCTACGTGCAGCTGTGGACGCTCGTGCCGCACGCGACGCTCCGCCCAACCGAGGAGCAGCTCGCAGCGTATCCCAACCTGCATCCCGGCGGGGCGAATTTCCCGCACGCCGCCGCGGCCGAAATCTTCTCGGCCTCGGTAACCGACCTCGACAAGCAGATCGGCCGACTGCTGGCGGGAATCGCAGAGCTGGGCATCGCCGACAAGACGCTGGTTCTCTTCTCGAGCGACAACGGCCCGGAAGACATACACATCAAGAACGCCGGCCACAGCGGCGTCGGCTCGGCCGGTCCTTTTCGCGGCCGCAAGCGGAGCCTCTATGAAGGGGGCGTTCGCGTGCCATTCATTGCCCGCTGGCCAGGGCACGTGCCCGCCGCGCGGATCGACGACGCGTCGGTCGTCGCCGGCTGCGACTTCCTGCCCACGATCTGCCAGCTGGCCGGCGCGGAGATTCCAGCGAATCACGCGCTCGACGGCGAGGACGTGGGCGATATCCTGCTCGGCCCATCACGGCCGCGAACGAAACCGCTGATGTGGAACTGGCGGTTCCGCATCGCCGGCGAGGTCTTTCACCACAGCCCGATGCTCGCCATCCGCGACGGCGACTATAAGCTGCTGCTGAACCCGGACCGCAGCCGCGTGGAGCTGTACGACATTCCCCAAGACCCGACGCAGCTTTCCAACATCGCCGAAAAGCACCCCGACATCGTCGCCCGCATGTCCGAGCGCGTGCTGGCCTGGCACAAGACGCTGCCCGAAGGCCCGACCGATCCGGGCGCGGGCAAAGCGAGCTACCCCTGGCCGGGCAAATCAGCGCCGGCAGCAAGCCCGATGGGCAAGGGAAAAGGCAAGTCGAGAGCGAAACAGTAGAATCGAACAATGTCCTCTCGCCAAACCACCCTCTTCGACGCCGAGCCCGATCCGTGGCAGCTGGATGCTGCGCACGAGGTGCTGGCGGCGAGCGTGGTGTTCGCCGAGCAGCCGCTGGGGCCGTACGACTATGCGGTGCCGGCGAACCTCGCGGCGAAGCTGAAGCCCGGGCAGCGGGTGCAGGTGCCGCTGGGCAAAGGCAACCGCTCGGTCACTGGCTATTGCACGGCGGTGGCCAGCAAGCCGGTCGGCAGCCGGCCGCTCAAACCCATCGGCCGCGTGATCGACGAGCGGCCGCTCCTTTCGCCAGCGATGCTGCGGCTGGCCGAGTGGATGGCCGACTATTACCTCTGTCCGCTGGGGCAGGTGCTGCAGGCGATCGTGCCGGCGGGCGTCCGCGGCCAGGCAGGCACGCGAGAGATGACGTTCCTCAGCGTGCCGCAGCAAGTCCGCGAGCAGCTGGCGGCCGGTGCGCTCAAGCTGGGCCAGAAGCAGGCCGACGCCCTGCGGGTGCTCGCCGCTTCCGCCCGCCCACTGACGCCGCCGGAACTGGCCCAGGCGGCTAAATGTACGCTCGCCCCGGTCAACGAGCTGCGGAAGAAGAAGCTGGTGCAGGCCGACGTCCGCCGCATTCAGCAGGTGGCCGCGGAGCAGCAGCCGCTGCCGCGCGAAAACCACCTGCAGCTGAACGCCGATCAACGGACGGCACTGGACGCGATCCTAGCGCCGCTCAAGGCCCGGCGGCACGAAACCATTCTGCTGCACGGAGTGACCGGCAGCGGCAAGACGGAGGTCTACATCCGGGCGATCGAGGAGGTGCTGGGGTACGGACGGCAGGCGATCGTGCTGGTGCCGGAGATCAGCCTGACGCCGCAGACCCGCTCGCGGTTCCAGTCGCGGTTTGCCAGCGTGGCAGTGCTGCACTCGCATCTGTCCGATGCCGAGCGGCACTGGCACTGGCAGCAGATCGCCGCCGGCCTGGTGCAGGTGGTCGTGGGGGCCCGCAGCGCGGTGTTCGCTCCGACGCCGCAGCTGGGACTGATCGTGATCGACGAAGAGCACGACGGCTCGTTCAAGCAGAACGAAGCCCCGAGGTATCACGCCCGCGACGTCGCTCTCCGCCGCGCCGCCATGGAAAGCGTGCCGCTGGTCCTGGGCAGCGCGACGCCGTCGCTGGAAAGCTGGCAGAAGGCGGCGGAGGGCTCAGGGTTCAGAGTTCAGGGTTCAGGAATTGAAATCCCAAATCCCAAATCCCAAATCGCAAATCCCCAGCCCCCAGCCCCTAGCCCTAGCCCCTTCGTTCTGATCGACCTGCCCCGCCGCGTGGAAGACCGGCCGCTGCCGGCGGTGGTGACGATCGACCTGCGGGCCGAGTTCCAGAGCCGCAGCCATCGCGGCGCGGTCAGCCGCTCGCTCCAGCGGGCGATCGAGGAGGCTCTCCGCGACGAGGGCCAGGTGATTCTGCTCCTGAATCGCCGCGGCTTCAGCACGCACATCCAGTGCCCGGCCTGCGGCCACGTGGTGCAGTGCCCGGCCTGCGACCTGGCCCTGACGCATCACCGCCAGGACGAGCAGGCGATTTGCCACTACTGCGATTTCCAGACGCCGGCGCCGGTCCGCTGCCCGGAGTGTGCCTTCGACGGCATCCGCTTCTCCGGGTTCGGCACCGAGCGGCTGGAGGCGGAGATTCGCGGGCGCTTTCCGGATGTCAGCGTCCTGCGGATGGACAGCGACACGATGCAACGGCCCGGCAGCCACGAGGCGGCGCTGTCCAGGTTCAAGAGCGGCGAAGTGAAGATCCTGCTGGGGACGCAGATGATCGCCAAGGGGCTCGATTTTCCCAACGTGACGCTGGTTGGCGTGATCAACGCCGATACGACGCTGCACTTTGCTGATCTGCGGGCGG
>DASRJB010000517.1:0-3660 GCA_035649715.1 Pirellulaceae bacterium | reverse complement strand
CACGCGCAGGATTCGCCGCGGCGCGCTTGCGGCCGTGCGGAACCGCCCGCGGACCGCCCGCAGCGAGCGGCCGGGAGCAAGGTCGCTGGCGCCAACCTCCTCGCGTGGAAACCCGGTAAAGCTGTCCAGGCCGTGGACCGTCTTGCGGATGCCCTGCTGCTGAAGCCAGGCCGCCATGCGGAGCAGCGACTGCCCGCGAAAGACGCCGCACTCGACGATGTCTCCTTCCAGCCGCACGCAGCGGGCCAGCATTTGCAGGTACGGCCGCTGCCGCGCTCGTCCCGCTAGCCAGCTCCAAAACGCCCGGCGGACTCCGCTGGCCCGAATGGCTCGCTCGATCCATCCCGGCGCAGCCGGCGACTCGTCAATCGAGATTCCTGGTACCGCCTTCTGGCAACACGACATTCTCCGCCTCCCTTTCGGGCGGACTATAGCTCCGGGGAAATCGGCCGAGAAAGGGCACTTTGCGACAGTCGCCAGGGAGCGAGCTGCCCTAGGAACATAACGAAAACTGACAGGAGCGGGAATTCTCAGCGAGCCCCTTTTCACCGTCGCTCGCGTCACAACTGCATGGCGGTCAATGACTTTCGGCGTAACGCTCGGCGATTTTCGCGCATTAGGAGCATAAGCCTTAGAGAACCCCGCGGGGAGTTTCCATTATATTTTGCCGCCCTGGGCAGCGGCGGCGATTCTGCCCCAGAGGTCAACGACCAAATTGCCAGTGAGCGTCTCGGCTGGGCGGCGGTAGCCAAAATGGCAGCCGCCCCGCGCCAAAGGGAACTATACTGCAAATAGCATACCAATGTTCACAAAGGCCGTGGTTCGGGCACCGTCGGTTATCCTGTGGGGATGTCCCGCTGGGTTCGCATTGCGGCCGCTAGCGAAGTGCCGGAAGGCGCCGGCGGAGAGTTCGTCGCCGGCGACCAGATCGTGGCCCTCTTCCATGTGGGCGGCGCGTTCTATGCCCTGGACGGCATCTGCCCGCACCAGGGCGGGCCGCTGGGCAAGGGGCAGCTCGCCGGCTGCATCGTCACCTGCCCCTGGCACGGCTTTCAGTTCGACGTGACCACGGGCCAGCATCAAACCAGCCGCTCGCTGGTGCATGGGCGGTTTCCGGTGAAGGTGGAAGCGGGCGAAGTATGGGTGGATGTCGGCCGCGGGTGACAGGATGGGACGGATGGACCGCTGGGACGCATCTAATCTGGCTCCTGGCCACTGGCTTCTGTCCCCTGGTCACTCCCCTGACTCCTGTCCCCTGTCTCCTGTATCCTGATTGCAGGCGGCGGCCTCCGCCCATCACTTGACCCCGCGCTTCCCTTGATCCGCTACCGCCCCTTTGAGAATTGGGATCCGCCTGCGCTGGCCGAGATCTGGCGGACGCAGCGGCCGATCCGGGGCCGGATGCAGTCCGTGACGCCGCAAGTGCTGGAGCAGCACGTGCTGGCGAAGCCCTGGTTCGACCGGCAGGGACTGATCGTCGCGTGCGACGGGAGGCGGCCGGTCGGCTTTGCCCACGCGGGTTTCGGGGCCGATTGCGAGCAGCGGGGCCTGGACTGCAGCCAGGGGACGACGTGCCTGGTGTTGATCGCGCCGCACGACGAGCGGCCGCAAATCGCCCGCGACTTGCTGGCCGCCAGCGAAGACTACCTCCGCCGCAAGGGAGCGCGGCAGCTCTTTGCCGGCAGCCAGTTCCCCCTCAATCCGTTTTACCTGGGGCTATACGGCGGCAGCGACACGGCCGGGGTGCTCAACTCGAACCAGGGTTTCGTCGATTTGCTCGCCGCCAGCGGTTACGAGCCCAAGCAGCGGCGGGTGCTCGCCGGACGGCCGCTGGCGGGATTCCGCCCGCCGGTCGATCGCCAGCAGATGCAGGTGCGGCGGCGATTCAAGGTCGCCGGGCCCACCGACGTGCTGCCCGACAACTGGTGGGACGCCGGCGTCTGGGCCCTGCACGAGCTGTCGCGGTTCGACCTGGTGCTGCCCGGCGGCGGCGAGCCGATCATCTCGGCGACGTTTTGGGACATCGATCCGCTGGCAGCCAGCTGGGGCGTGCGGACGGTTGGCCTGGTGAAGCTCGACGACACGCCCGAGGCCCGCGAAGAAGGCCTTTCCCTGTATTTACTGGCCGACGTGCTCAAGCAATATCAAACCACCGGCTACGCCCACTTCGAGGCCCTGGCCCCCGCTGACGATCCCAGTCTCCGCAACTTGTTCGACCAGCTGGGCCTGGTGGAATATGACGAGGGAGTGCTGTGGCGGAAGCGAGCTTAGGGTTCAGGGTTCGGGGTTCAGGGTTCAGCTTCGAACCAAAAAATCGGTGCTCCACCGAAACCTTTCGAACAACGACCTTTCCATGGAACGCGAACTGGTGCGCTGGCTGACGCAGCGGATTCCGTCGCACCCGCGATTGCTGGTGGGCTTGGGCGACGACGCGGCGATCGTGCGCCTGCCGGACGAGAGCCACCTTGTCGCGACGACGGACATGCTGATGGACGGCGTCGATTTCGAGTCGGGAAAACAACCTGAGGCGCGCCGCATCGGCCGCAAGGCGCTGGCGGTGAACCTGAGCGACCTGGCGGCGATGGCCGCGCAGCCCGTGGCGGCCTTGGTCGCGCTGGCCCTGCCGCGTCAGGGGGGCGAGGTGCTGGCGAAGAACCTCTACGAGGGAATGCTGCCGCTGGCCAAGGAGTTCGATTGCCCCATCGCCGGCGGCGACACCAACAGCTGGGAAGGTCCGCTGGTCATCAGCGTCACCGCCTTCGGCGCTGTCCCGGAGGGCCGCCGCTGGCGGCGCAGCGGCGCTCGGCCGGGCGACGCGATCCTGGTCACCGGCAGCTTTGGCGGCAGCATTCTGGGCAAACATCTCGATTTTCAGCCGCGGGTCCGCGAAGCGCTCTGGCTGGCCGAGCATGCCGAAGTCCACGCGGCCATCGATGTCAGCGACGGCCTCTCGCTCGATCTGGCTCGCCTCTGCGAGGCCAGCGGCTGCGGGGCGGCGCTGCAGACCAGCGCCATTCCGCTGGCCGACGCCGCCGCCGAATTGGCGGCCACGCGCGGCGACGCACCGCTGGCGCGGGCCCTGGCCGACGGCGAGGATTTCGAGTTGATCCTGGCCGTGCCGGCCGATCAGGCCCAAGAGCTCGTCCAGGCCGGTGCCCTCGGCACGCGACTGACCCAGATCGGCAACTTCATCGAGCAGCCAGGGCTGTTTGCCGTTGGGCCGGGCGAGCGGCTGGAGCCGCTGGCGGTTCGCGGCTACGAACATCGGCTGGACCCATGAGCGAGATCGTCATTGACGCGACGAGCGAGCAGGACACCGACCACTTGGGAGCGGACCTGGCCGCCCGCTTGCCGGCGGGAGCGGTTGTTTCCCTCACGGGCACGCTGGGCGCGGGAAAGACGCGCCTCGTGCAGGCGATCGCCGCGGCTTGCGGCGTGCCGCGCGAGGAGGTCGTCAGCCCCACCTTCGTCCTCTGCCAGCAGTACAGCGGCACGCGGACGATCAACCACCTCGACGCCTATCGCCTGAAGAGCGAAGACGAGTTTCGCGAGCTTGGCGCCGCGGAGCTGCTGAACTCCGATGCGCTAACCATCGTCGAATGGGGCGACAAGATCGCGTCCGCCTTGCCCGCCGACCACGTGCGGATCGACATCGAGGTC
>DASRJB010000516.1:0-2680 GCA_035649715.1 Pirellulaceae bacterium | reverse complement strand
TCGTCGGTCTGGGTGTCCTAGTCGTGCAGTTCCAAATTTACGCCCGCGGCGGAGGAGGAGGAGGTGGTGGCGGGCGAGGAGGTGGCGGAGGCGGTGGTGGAGGCGCACGCCCGGCCGCGGGCGGCGGCGGATTCTCGCCGTCCGCTGCCCCTCGCGCTGCCGCTCCAGCAGCGCGGCCCGCCGCACCTGCGGCCCGGCCGAGTCCTGCCGCCCCACGGCCGAGCACAGGCGCAGTCGCTGCACGACCGGGCGGCGCAGCGCCCGGCGCCGCGCGACCCGGCGCCGCCGCACCCGGCGTAGGCGCAGCGCGTCCGGGGGCGGGCGCTGGCAACGTCGCCGGCGGCGCCCGCCCGTCGGCCGGCCAGGTGAACAACTTCCTCGATGTTCCGGCCGGCGGCGCTGCCGTCGCTGGTGGAGCGGGAGCCGCACGCGGTGGCGGGGCGGCAGCTGATTTTCTGCAGCAGGGAGCCGGCGGGGTGCAGCGGCCTGTGGCTGGCGCGGCTGCGATCGCTGCAGCGCCCGGCGTGGGTCGCCCCGGCGTCGGTGCGCCTGGCGTAGGCGTAGCACCGGGTGTCGGTCGGCCGGGGGTCGGTGCTCCGGGCGTCGGCGTTGCTCCTGGCCTGGGACGTCCGGGCACGCCCGGTCAGAACCTGGCTCAGAATCGGCCCGGCCGGATCGAGAACCGCGATCAGCGGCAGGGGGACCGCACTGAGCGGCGCGATGAGATTCGCAATCAATACAACGAAAACAACCCGGGCAGTTTCTGGCAGGAGAATCCCGTCTTTTCGACTTGGGCCATCACGCGGCCCTTCGCCTGGGCCAATTGGGGCTCGGTCGGCAGTTGGTGCGGCTATAGCGAACAGGCGATGCCCTATAGCTACGGCGAAAACGTGTACTACGCCGACGATCAGGTCTATTACGGCGATATGCCGGTGGCGACGACCGAGGAATATGCTCAGCAAGCCGAGGCCCTGGCCGCGACCGACCCGGCCACGCCGCCGGCAAAAGGCGACTGGCTGCCGCTGGGCGTGTTTGCCCTCACCCAGGACGGCCAGGCTTCAGGCGCCCCGCCGACGCTCTACATGCAACTGGCCATCAGCAAGCAGGGCGTCATTGCCGGCACGCTGAAGAACACGACCTCGGGTAAGGTCGATACTCTGGACGGAATGGCCGACGTAAAGAGCCAGCGAGTCGCCTGGACCATCGCCGGCCAGCAGCGTCCGATCGTCGAGACCGGCGTGGCCAACCTGACGCAAGACACCGCGCCGGCCCTGATCCATTTTGCCGACGGTCAGACGCAACAATGGCTGATGGTGCGAATGCCCGAGACGATGCCGCAGCCGAAGTAACTGATTCAGTTCCACTTGCCTGACCGTAAGAGTGTTACGACCAGCGCCTGACGCCGTTTGTTATGTGCGGCGGGGCGCTGGGGCAATTGCTCCAAGCATGGCGACGCCCAAGCGCCTTCGCGGAGGACGGAGCGATGGTCCTCGATTTCGCATGGTGGTGCATTTTCGGATTGATCGCGGGAGCGATTGCCCAGTTTCAGATGCCCGGCAAAGATCCAGGCCACCCCGTCGACATTGCAATTACGCTCGTGCTGGGCATCGTCGGCGCCGTGGTTGGGGGACTGCTCTGCAGCCGCGTCTTTGGCTGGGACGACATGGTGGGTGTGGCTGGCGGAGCGGTCGTGCTCTTGGTGCTGTACCGCGGATTGGCTGAGGCCGGAATCGGGCGCTCGCATGCTGCGAACTGGCAATGAAGAATTTTGATGAATGGACTAGCTAGTGTGGTCCATTCTGGAAGCCGTTTCTCGGGGCCCTGAAAGCCAATTCCGCGGGCGATCCGCGGGCCGGTCAGAGGTCTGACACGTCAAACACCAGCGCCGTGCCGTCGTAGCAGCCGGCGAGCAGCTTGCTGCCGTCGGGCGAGAAGGCCAGGCGGTCGGCGTGGTCGCGGCCGAGGTCGAAGGTGGCGATGTTGCGGCGGGAGGCGAGGTCAAACAGCCGCAGCTTCGCGGACTTGTCGGCGGCGATGCAGACCGCCGCCAGCAGTCGCTCGTCGGGCGATGGCAGCAACACGCGGAAATGTTGACCGTCGGTTTTCACCGCCCACAGTCTTTCACCGCCCATCAAACGCCAGCCATAAAACTCGGCCATGTCGCCGGCCGTTAGAATCTCCGTGCCGTGGCGCACGAACGCCCCCCGGTAAAGTCCGCTTTCCATCGGCGTTTTCGTGGCCGGCTCCAGGCGGAAGTGCGGCAGCTTGATCTCGGCGATTGTCTTGAGCGTGGCGGCATCCGTCTGGATCACCTTCTTGCTCGTCGCCGTGAAGAGCGATCTGCCGTCGGCGGACCAGGCCAGGGCGACCGTCTCCCAGCCGGTAGGTTCGAGGTCGAAGTGGCCGGTTTCTGCGCCCGTTTTGGCATCCAGCAGGCGGATCGCCGGTGGGCCGCCGTCTTCGTCTCTAACCTCCTGCGTCGCCACGGCCAGGCGCGACCAGTCGGGCGACGGAGTGATTAAGCGGGCGCGAGAGGCCAGCCGCTGCTCGCGAATGAGCTTGCCGCTGTCAGCCGCGTGCCAGCGGACCGGTCCAAAGACTGCACCACCCACTCGCGGCGGTCCTTCTTCCGGCTCATCACCGCTGAGCACGATCTCCTGGCCATCGGGTGCAAAGCGGA
>DASRJB010000515.1:0-6035 GCA_035649715.1 Pirellulaceae bacterium | reverse complement strand
CGGCTTGGAGTCGTTTTTCAGGATTTCTTTCATGGACCTTGTCCTTAGCTACAAGCGGGAGCAGGACGCGCATCGCCGCGCCCTTGCCCGGACCGTCGCTGGCCGGCTCGATCGAGCCGCCGTGATCGGTAACGATCCGGTACGTAATCGAAAGGCCGAGGCCCGTCCCCGTGCCGTCGCGGCGACGGCTGAAGAAAGGCTCGAACAGATGCCGCAGCACTTCGGCCGTCATGCCGCAGCCGTTATCGCGGACCAGCAGCTCGGCCGAGCCGCCGGTCTTCTTGAGCGAGATCCAGACGGTGCCGCCGGGCTCCAGGCTGTCGAGGGCGTTGGTGATCAGGTTGAGCGCGACCTGCTTGATTTCCTGGGCGTTGACCGCGGCGACGACGTATTCCTGGCAGTCGAGCTCGATTTTCTTCTGCCGGTACTTGCCCAGGTGGCGGACCATCTCGATCACGCCCTGGATCAGCTCGCCCAGGTCGGTCTCCTGCTTTTGCACGTCGCCGAGCCGCGAGAAGTCGAGCAGCTTCTCGGTGATGCCCTTGCAGCGGAAGGCTTCGTCCTGGATGCGGCGGAGGTATTTGCGCAGCACTTCGACGTCGGCCCCGTCGAGCAGAACCTGCTCGGGCCTGGTCTCGCCGTGCAGCGTTTCGTGCAGCCGCGAGTCGAGCGATTCGGCGCACCAGGCGATCGAGGCCAGCGGGTTGTTGATCTCGTGGGCCACGCCGGCGGCCAGGAAGCCGACGCTGGCGAGCTGCTCGCTGCGCACGACCTCGCGGGTCCGTTGCTTGACCTGGGCGTCGAGATCGCTGCGGATTTCCTGGAAGCGGGCGGTCATTTCGTTCATCGCCGCGGCCAGCTCGGCCATCTCGTCGCTGGTGGCCAGCTCGATGCGATGGTCGAAGTCGTCCTGCTGAGCAATCCGCCGCGAGCCGGCAATCAGCACGTTCAGTGGCTGAAAGATCCAGTCGTAGAACAGCGAGATGGCAACGGGCAGGAAGATCGCGGCCAGCACGGTCGCGGTCCATTCGGTGAAGATCCAGGCCCGGTACTCGCTCTTCACGTCGCGAGCGAAGTCGCGCATCCGATCGTGCATGGTGTCCTGCAGGGCGCTCGCCGTGACATACATGCTGTCGATCTCAGGCCACAGCACCCCTTGCTGGGCGACGGTGAACACAAACGTCGGGTCGGATTTCACTCGCTTGAGCCGATCCAAGGCTGCTTGGAGATTTGCAATGGTGCGTTGCTCGTGGACGCGATCGCCAAAGCGTGCATCCGAAAGAGTGACGTTGTTCACGTGCTTGCGAAAGGTCAGCAGGTTCCTTTCGATGTTCGCCAGCTTTTTGTCGAACTCCATCCCCAGCGCACCCTGCTCGACGCCCGTCAGCCCACTGAGGCCCGGCATGTCGGTCAGTTGCAATGTCTGGCTGATGCTGACGCGGAGCTCGTTCAGGCTGTGCGTCAGTTCTTCCGCGAGCTTGAGGTCGGTGGCGCGGACGCCGATCGTGCGGGCCAGTTCCCGGTACGAATAGGCCCCCGCAAAGCCGCTGTAGGCGAGGGCCGCCACCAGGGACAGCACAATCGCCAGGCAGATCAGCAGCTTTCGCCGAATGCTCCACCGCGAAAAGAACAACAGCGCCTCCTTGTTCGCGCGGATCCCGCCCGGAATCGCCGCGGAGTGTAGCGGCGGACAAGCAATCGCTAAATAGCGATGTCTGCTAGCAGGAGGTCAGTGGTCGGTTGTCAGTGGTCAGTTGGAGGTCTGATGCGTTCCAACTGACCACTGACTACTGACCACTGCCAACGCTAGCGACTGCCGACGGCCCGGCGCACCTTGCGCCACAGCCGGGCGAAGCGGCTGGAAAGACTGCCCCGCGATGCGGCCGGCCGGTCCAGGCGGCGGCCGGTCGCAGCGGGCGGCTGCGGTGCTGGCGGCGGTGGTGGCGGGGCCGCCGCCGCGAGGGTACCGGCGCCCGCGAAATACTGCGGGAACCGCTCGCGGGCCGAAGCGCCGGCCGGGCCGGGCGAGGGATTCGAGAATATTTCGACGAGGGCCCGCTTGATCAAGTCCTCGCGGCCGAGCGTTTTGGCCAGCTCGGCCGCGTTGAGCCAGAGGTGCTCGCGGTAGCTCGAATGTCCGACCGAGGCGATCGCCGCGTCCATGTGCCGCAGCTTGTCCACCTCGGAAAGCCGCGCATAGACCCGCTCGGCTGCCTCGGACTCGCTGATCGCGTGCGTGCAGAGATAGACGCGGCTGGCGACCGGCACGTCGTCGAGCACCGCGAAACGGTCGCGATAGACCTCCATCATGATGTTGCCCCAGTGGTAGTCCCACCAGCCGTAGTCCTGCTGGATCAGGATCGAGCGGCCGGGAATCAGCCGCGGGAACCAGAGCCGCGTGGCGTGGTCGTGCAGGGGCGGGAACTTGCAGATGTCGAGAAACAGGATTTCGACGGGCTCCTGGCCCCAGGTCTGTTCGAGCAGCTCGCCGGCGTGGACCTCGATCCGCTCGGCGTGGGCGGCCACGTTGCGGCGGAAGCGGTCCTCGAAGGACTGGTCGCGGCCCAAGTTGAATTGCGGGAGAAAGTCGTACCAGAGCTTGCCCGACGTAGAAAACAGGTCGTAGCAGTGGATGAGCCGCTTCCGGCCGTGCGCCGCCGGATTCGTGGCCAGTCCCGAGGCCAGGGCGCTGGTCGAGCCGCCGAGGAAACAGCCGGCGTCGATAATCAGGCCCTGCCCTTGGTAGTACTGCGAGGTCAGCCAGTGGAGCAGGTCCAGCTCCGGCTGCATCAGCATCGTCGGGGGCGGGCTGGCCAGGTTGGCCGCATGCCGCCGCCACGGCCGGTCGGCAAGAGCCGCGGGCAGGCTGTATCGCGCATCGCTTGCATCCATGCATTCGACTCCCGGTTGCGGAGGGAGTTTAGGCGTTTGGCGCCGTCGGCAGAAGAGAAATTCCAAGAACCAAAGAACCAAAGAACCGAATTCATTTTGGAATTTTGGCTCTTTGGTTCTTTCGCCCTTTGGCTGCGCACAAAAAAGCCCGGCCTCCCACACGGGGAGGCCGGGCCCAAGGTAGCTCGATCACAGGCGATCTGTGAGCGAGGGGTTTTGGTGGCTGCCTACGGCAGCCCGCCGGCTGCATTAGCAGGCGCCACCTCGGCTGGTACAGACATAACTCACTAGACCACCTCCTTTCTCAACTAGAAATGACCCCGTTTCGGCCGCGATGCCGAAAGATGCGGCCTACTCCGAGCTTGCTAGTCCCGTCGCGCCGCGTACAGCGCGACACGTCTAAAAACATCATTGTTACGATGCCGTCAGAAATCAAGAGCAGCGGCGGGGCAAGAAGGTTCGCGGCCCTATTTGCGCTGGCCCGCGTCCGGGGCCGCCGCCGTTTCCTCTTTCAGCGGCTCTTCGGTGAGGCGGGCCAGGTACTGCATGTGGCTGTCGGCACCGCTGAAGGCAAAGACCTCTTCGTCGATGTCCATCTGCTTGTGAATCAGGCGGCCGGCGTCGAGGTCGAACTTGATCGTGCCGCGCTGCAGCCGCTGCACGAGCTGCGACTGGAGCTTGGGGTCGTTGATGGGCGTCAGGATTTGCGTCTGGACCTTAATGGTGGCGACGCCGGTTTCGACTTTCTCCAGCGTGTATTGCTGCTGCGTCTGCACCTTTTTCACCTTGCCGTCGTCCGTCGTCATCTTCAGCTCGTCGGGGATCGACCAGCTCGCGCCCGGCTTGACGGGAGTCGCCGGGAACGGAATCGTCAACTCGCCGATGCCGGGGTTGAACTGCAGCTGCGCGTTCTCGCGGGTCAGGATCCGGCCGTGCGGGTCGATCGTGATCGTCGCCAGCACGCGGCCGATCGATTGCGCGACCGTCTCGAACCCCGGCGGCGGATTCTCGTCGGTGCGGCTGTCGTAGCGGACCTCTTCCTTGCCGCTGACGCTGTTCCACATCTCGACGCGCTCGACGACGTTCTCGAACGTGATGTGCCCCTGCGGGTTGACCTCCTTGATCCGCCAGGCGCGGGTCGAGATCGTCCGCGACTTCGTCGTCTGCTCGGCGCCCTTGATTTTCGTCTCGACCGTGGCCAGGTGCACGACTTTCGTGCGGAACTTTTCGCCGGCGGTGAACTTGTAGGCCAGCGTATAGGCGGGCGACAGCCGCTGCTTGGCTTTTTCCAGCTCGGCGGCGACGTCATCCGCCCCACAGGCGGACAGCACCTCCGCCCCCCGCGCGGCCATCACGCAGGCCGAGAAGAGCGTCATCACGATCAGAGCCGCCAGCAGCGTCGCGAGAGAGAGGCCCTTCTTCATGATTGCGTCCTTGCTTCCCGCCCTCCGGGCGGGACCTTTCCGTTCGCGGGATCGGCTCGTCGTCCGAGCTCCCGCTCGCAAGCGGGATCTACGGTCGTTCCTTGTGATACAAGTTGCCGGCCCAGCCGAGCTTGTCGCGGAGCGTGCGGTAATAACTTTGCCCGCGGCACTCCAGCAGCTTGAAGGTCGGCTCGGCCCGAATCACCCGCACGCGATCGTTCGCGGCCAGCTTCCACAGCGGCCGGCCATCGACCACAACCGTCGTCCCCTCGCCCGGCTGCGGCACCACCACTTCATAGACGCGATCCGCCGTATCGACGACGGGCCGCACGGTGAGGGTGTGCGGGCAGATGGGAGAGATGACGAACGCGGCCAAGGTCTTCCGCAGGATCGGCCCGCCAGCCGACAAGCTGTGCGCCGTCGAACCGACCGGCGTGCTGATGATCAAACCGTCGCAAGCATAAGTCGTGGCCAGTTCTGCGTCAACGTAAAGATGCGCGTGCAGCATCGCGAACGGCGGACCGACGAAGATCGCCACCTCGTTCAGACCCAGCGTCTCGGCCACCGGCTGCCCGTCGCGCAGGATCGTGCAGCGGAACATCAGGTGCTCGACGACCCGCGCCTCGCCGCCCGTCACCTGCGGCAGTACGCCCGGCAGCTCGTCGGGCGAGACGCTCGCCAGAAACCCCAGTTTTCCCAGGTTCACGCCCAGAATCGGGATTTGCCGCTCCCGCATCTGGAGAGCCGCCCGCAGGATCGATCCGTCGCCCCCCAAGACCACGGCCAGGTCGGCCGCGACGACCGACAGGTCCTCTTGATACTGGAAGTCCGCTAGCACGACCTCGAGATGTTGCTGGATCGTCGGCCGCAGCCGCTCGGCCTCTTCGCGGAGGTTCGGCTTGTCGCCCGAGCCGAGCAGATAGGCCCGCGGCTTTGGTCCGGAGATGGATTCGGGCGGCTGAGACGTCGAGGGCACAGGAGCGGGCATGGTCTCATCATACACGAGTCGGCGCGGATGCCGAACGCTCGGTATGATGCCGCCATGTCCGATGCGCTAATCAACGATTCGTCCGGCGCGGCGCCGCCGCCCGCCGGCTCGAACATTCAGATCGAGCGGTTTCCCGATGGCGTGACGATCAACGTTCCCGCGCAGGGAGTTTGGAAAGCCACCAAAGGGCTCTTCGTGTTCGCGATTATCTGGAACGGGATCGTCGCGATGATCTCGATGTGCATGCTGGCTGGAATTATCGGGGCCACCCAGGCAGTGCCAGTGAAAAAGGCGGACGCGACAGCTCTCTGGATCGTGCCGCTCATTTTCTCGCTGTTCTGGGCCGTGGGGATCGGCCTCCTGCTGGCGGCGATCAACATGGGTAAGCGGCGGGCGGCGCTGGCGGTGACCGGCGGCTCGCTGCTGGTGATCCAAACCGGCTTGTTTGGCAGCAAGCGGCGGACGTGGGAGTCGGGCGAGGTCGAGTCGGTCTGCACCGGCCCCTCCGGGCTGACCGTCAACGACGTACCCGTGCTGGAGCTGCAAATCCACGACGGCGGCGGCAAGTTCGGCCTGCTCTGCGGCCGCGCCGACCCCGATCTGGAATGCATCGCCGCCGAATTGCGCCAGGCCCTGCAGCTCAAGTGAAGCGGCCTCTCACGGCGTGGGACTGGAACGAAACCTGGCTGCGGCGGCAGCTCGGCCGCCGGAGGAGAAGGGGGAATCCCTTG